>JAUYPI010000001.1 GCA_030697645.1 bacterium
GGCTGTTTCAGTAATCATATCCCGGAAGCGTATCACGCGCTCCCAGGTGGAGATGAATCCCTTCGTTCCCTTAAATTTGTTGAAGATCCTCACTCTCTTTTACTGGTTTGAAAGAGTGCAGGATGTATGTGGCCTTATGCAGATGCTAAAAGGCGGCCGCAGGGCGGCCGCCTCGGAGAGCACACAGTACATGCGCCCACTCTCATTTACTTCCGGGAGTCTTGGTATGGGTGCCAAGCGTGATCTCGCGGAGGAACTCCTGGCTTCCGCGCGTCGTTTTGATCGTCACCCGCTCCTCCGGACGAAAATCAAAAAAGATCATGTCGGCAAATTGCTCGGCACTTCGAAACGACACCTCGCGCCCGACAAGGATGATACTACGCACGCAGTCGCCCGCTCGTACGCCGACCTTCTCAGCAGATGAGTGTGCTTGCACCTCGTAGATAAACACGCCGCTACAGAGCGTACTTCGCTCAGCGTACGGGGTGTCGGTCGCCGCCTCAAAAAGAGGCGGGGGAACGTCGTCAATGTCCCGGACCAAAAGCCCGCTTGAGGCGTGGTGCACGACCCGCTCGGTCTTGAGCCGTGGGAGCATTTTCCGCAGGTGATCAATGCCAAGACTCATACTCAACAATCCGGTTGTGGCGATCGCAGTATTGAGCCCCACAATTTCCGGCGTACCGTCTCGAAATCGCACCAAGGGACCGCCGGAGTTGCCGGGATGCATTGGCGCCTGCGTCGAGACAAAATGCGACGAGATGGGAGAGGTCAGCCCGTTCACCCAGCCGATGGAGACGTTCCGCTTACCATACGGGTGTCCAATCGCATACACGCGGTCCCCAACCCGAAGCTCCCGGGATTTCCCGAGGACCGCTGGTACTATTCCGTCTGGAATCGGCGTCGGTGCTTCAAGAAGCGCGGTGTCTTGAGCCGGATCCCGCCCGATAATACGCACGCGCTGATAGCCGCCTGTCCCATGAAACTGCACCCACGCGGTAAGAGAGGCCTGCTCCACGACGTGATTGTTGGTGACCAGATGCCACGCCCCAGAGTCCTTAAACACAAAGCCGGTCCCCAGACTGAGATTGTCTTTCGAGCCGGCAATAATTTTCACGACATACGAACTTTCCGCCTCGAGTGCTCGCATCTCCGCTCCGATCAGGTCGGGAGCGTCGGCAGACGCCTCGGCTCGAACCGCACCGCGCGCAGGAAACGCAGAAAGACACACGCAAACAAAAACCACTCGCAGCAAAAATAGACGACACCTCATGTACTTCCTCGCTTTCTTGTCTCACGCGTTATGGTCCGTCGGCGACCCTCATGCGTGAAGCCGCAAAAAAACTTCCGTAGAGAACGAGCGCCCGTGCTAATCCACCCGCCAAATCCAGAAAGAAAGTAGGCGAGGATAAACGCCGGAATCAGAAAAACCTCTGCTGCCGGTCTGTAGTAGGGCCTCTCAATCCAGCTCTCCACCACGCGGTTGCGGAGGACTATATCGCGAAAAATAGAAAGCAGCACCACCCGATTTTCAAAGAACGTATACGCTCCTCCGCCTTTCTCCGCGATGAAGGTCAGCGTGTCTTCATCGAGTGTCGAGACGAGTATCGAACTTTTCGGATCATTTGGGTTCATCCGGAGATAGCGCGCGCTCCCGTCATCCTGACGCGCGAGAAGCGCAACCGGCACGGGCCGCGCGCAGAGGAGTGCTACCTCTTCCTTGGAAGCGCGAGTCCGCTCGTGCATAAAGCGTGCGGCGCAGGCCGCATCAACCTCTCTCGATCCGATGCCTACCGTATAGATACGCACCACGCCGGGGAGCTCTTTGATTAAAGCCGCAATTTTATTCCTCGGCACTTCAATGCCTTCCTCCTTGCCGCCGTCCGAGAGAAGAATGACGACGTCCACCGTTCCCTTCCCCCATGCCGGATACTTAAAGAGCAGCTGGTCAAGCCCGCGGAGCGCCGCGTAGACGCTCGTGCCGGCGGTGGTGACGGTCTTTTCATCAATCACGCGCAAGTATTCGAGGAAGCTTTCCCGCGCGGTTGTAAACGGGAGATACAATGGTATCGCCCCGCCGGCAAATGGTATGAGTGAGAGCACATAGTTGCCTTTGAGCGCGGGATCCGTCCAGAGCGCTCTCACGAGCTCTGCCACCACGGCTCTCGCCGCCTCGAGGCGGTTCGGGGCGATGTCCTCGGCAAAGCGCATGGACGGAGAGGAATCAAAGAGAAACGTAATCCGCACGCGCCCGTACACCGGCTCTCGCTCGACAAACCGCCACTCAGGCTCGGTCAATACACACACCAAAAGGCCTGCGAGTACGACGAACAAAATCCCTCTCGCCGCGTAACGAGAAAGAGACGGCACGCGGCGCTCGTGCATATCGTACCACGGACGTTTCATAACGCGCACAGCGTCGCGATACTTCCATGCGAACAGCACCCCGAAGACGAGTGCAACCGGCGGAATCGCATACAGTCGGTAGGGCTGTCTAAAAACGATGTCGGTAAACTGCACCAGCCAGTCCATCAGCTTCCCTTCCCTCGATTCACATACAATGTAGAGAGGCCCCCGCGCGAGCAGGGGCCTCTATCCGCAAGACAACTCTAGTGTCTGCCTTGCTGGCGATCAGCACCTCCGGTTCCCGGACCAAGTTCTCCTTGTGGGAGCAGTTTCAATCGCAATTCATCCGCCTTCGCGGTACCCGCCCCGCCGCCACGCTCTTTCTGTTGTTCGTAGAGCTTTTCAATCGCAACTTCAGCAGCGCGGTCGCGCGGCACGCAGGTGAATACACGCTCAAAATTTTTGATCGCTTGCTCGATCAGATCGAACGCGCTGAATTGCGCCTCTGGTTTGACGAACGCAAGCGCGCGATATATGACTGCACCGCGCAAATACCACAAGCGCGCATTCCACAGACAATTCCCCGGAATCTCCTCGAGTCTCGCAAGCGCCGCCCGGTTTTGCTCGCTCATGAGCGCTGCGCGATCAAGGTATTCTTTTGCGATCGGATCATTTTTATTGGCCCGGAGCAAAAGACCTGCACTCCGCAGCAGCTCCTCCCCGCTCCAGAACCTATCTTCAATCTCTCGTGCGAGAGCAAGATTCTCAAAGAAAGCGCGAGTCGTTCCCGAAAGAGCCGAGAGCAAAGCAACGAGCTCCGTCCTCTCCCCGTGCGTATCGTGCGCAAAAAGTGTCCTCTGTAACTCTGCCGCAACGGCGCGCTCTTTATTCTCGGCTGAGCGCCGAGTCTCATACTCTGCGAGAAATGCGACACGATGCCCCACGCTTCCGAGGATTCCGAGAGAGAGCACGGCGAGTACAACGCCACACCCGAGGACGATACAACATAATCGTTTCCTACGTCGCGAGAGCATATCTGCCACCTTCTATACTTCTATACTTCTGTCAGAGAACGATCAACATACTCCCTCCAGAGTACCGCGCAGAGCAAAAAAGTCAAAGCAACGAGCGCTGCCTCGGTCGCGTACGATACGCGTCGCTCCACAGACACCGTAACCGTCCTACCAAAACGCGCCGAGAGTATCGTTTTCACCAACTCGTCCACAGGCTCGAGGTTATCTCTACGGCCGGACTTGAGGGTGAAAAAATTGCCGCGATGGAGCCCCCCTCGTGGTCCAAAGCCGGTTTCCCGCACGAGTCGCTGGTAGAGAGCATTCGGTTCGCCAGTAGAGATCATGTAGATCGGAAGCTCGAGTAACGCCGCGAGCTCCGAGAGCTTCTTGAAGGAAACCGGTGCTCTGTGGAGACGCTCTTCAAGCTGCCCCGGGTGGGCGTCAGTGAGAAGGATAAATACCGTATCCTCGAGCTCCACTCGGAGCCGCCCGAGCTTCCCCTCAAGCGCTACGGGCGGAGAAAACCGGTCAGTGCCTGAGTCTGGATAAAGGGAGGCCGCTAGTTTTCGCATATCCTCGCCGCTGAGAAACGTGAGCCCCGTGTCGCGCGCTCTGTTGCGCTCAAGCGCCATAAGATACATATCCCAGAGCGCAAGGTGCACCTCAGTATAAACGCCAAGGTGGCCAGGGAGGACCCAGTTCATCTCGAGGATCTGCTTGCGCAACTGGCTGTAATCACTCGTCGGATACGCTTGCACCTTCGAATAAAGCGCGAAGCGGAGAATACCGATGAGGTCCGCGGCGCGCGTCTTTTGCCTCAGCGCAAACGCCTCAACCTCGTCGATAAGACGCAGGAGCGCTCGACAGCCGATATAGATGCGAGGATACTCCTGTTTGAGAAATGTATCCGTGCAGTACAGTGGCTCCGTTCTGTTAAAATTATACATCGAGCTTGAATTGTCCACGCCGACAATGATTTGGTTTCGCGGCACTTCTTCCGTAAGCGACGTGAAGCCACGCAGCAGGTCCGCAAGCGCGACGATCTGCGCGAGGAGCACCGCTCCAAAAAAAAGACGGGGAAGTGCAAAGCGGGCAAAGCCGCGCTCATGCCCTCCCCGTCTTTCATACGTCGACTTTCGGATGAAGTGAACGAACCGCTCTCGCGCGAGGAACCCCGCCGCGAGCGGCACGAGGAGCAAGAGCCAGAGCGGCTCCGCAAAGCCGAACACGTTCATAATTCATCCTTTCTATCTTATCCGTGGGTTACCCAGGTATATGCTGCGCGGGTCGCAGGGCGCTCGGTGCGTGCTGGAGCAACTCGAGCACGCGCAACGCCGATTCGGCACATGCATCCATGTCTTCTGCGACAAACGCGAAATCGGGAGCAAACCGCCGCTCAAGACGGGTGCGGAGCACCTCGGCCTCTCGAAGCAGCGCGGGGTAGGTGAACAGGGCCTCTGCTTCAACATCGTTTTCCATGAGCTCTCTCGTCGCGGCAAAAGAAAACCGCCTCGGGAGTGCAGGAAGCACGGCCCGGAGCGCTGCGGCGAGCACCTCCTCAAGTCCGCTATAGAAATCTGCATCTTTTTTCAGATGACGGATTCTCTCTGCGTATGAGGCGCGCCTTGTCTCGTCGGGCAGAGTCTGTTTTCTTGGAAACGCCGCTCGGGCCCAGAGCAACACCACAGAGAGGACACAGACGGTTCCGGCAATCAAGCCCGCATATCCCACAGAGAGTGGACGCGGCATGCGCTCTCCAAACCAATAGCGAGGCACCGTCGGCTCGGGGACTGTCGCTATGCTAAATTCAGGCGCTTCAAGCGGCAGGGGAGCCGGAATGTCGAGGATAGTGATGCCAGAGAGCGTATGGGCAAGGGTAATAAAGGTCACCGGTTGCACACGCACCTCCTCGGAGACGCCGCCTTTTTTGTACACAATAGTGCGCTGCTGCAGCACCCACTCTTTTGCGGGCACGTAGAGCATAAAGCGCCACCGATGTGTGATGGTGGTGCGCCGAGAATCACTATACGGAATTCGCTCTTTCTCGCCGACAACCCTGAAGAAGGCGTCCGGCGGGATTACGTTGCCCGAAAACATCGGAGCGAATGTCCCCTCCCCGAACCGAGGGAAAATGCTCTCGTCAAGCACGATATCTGGATCATTATAGACCGTCACCGAGAGCGAGAGCGTCCGCACCTCGCCGATAGTGCCCGTTAGCGGTTCAACGTACATGGACACGACGACCGGATTCGAGAGGAAAACGAATTCAAGCGATGCCTTCTCAAGCCATGGCAGATCGAGAGACATCGCGTGCGCCATGTTCGCGAGGCCGAGGAGGGAGAGCGGCATGCGCGACCCGGCAAAGAAAAACAGCTCCTGAAAATACACGGAAAATGTTTTTTCTTTCTGGGCGATCTGGCGCAGCAGAGCGCCCTCAAAGAGCCGTTTGAATTCCTCTTCGATAAAACTCGCCTCGAGCGCGAGCCGCGGCGTGAGAATCACGCCGCCGATCAGAGCTTCCCGGTGTTCAACGATGAAAACCGGAGCAACCTCAACGCCGGTATTCCCCGCAATCGCGCGGACAACCGTGAGAATGTGCTCCGTACTCGTATTCGGGAGAAATTCAAGCAGGTATACGGTGCCCACCGGAGAGTTGTCCATCACACTGATGCCGATGCCGGAAAACTCGTCAGAGAACGCCTGAACGACGCTCAGGCGCGCCTTCAGCGTTTTCTCCTGTGTGTCTTGCCGGCCAATATCTTTGTGCAGACGCACAATAACTTTCGGCGCAAGCGCGAGCGGTGTCTTCGCGCCCTGCGCGTTGAAATAATACAGATCCCCTGCAGCAAACAAATGGGGGGCAGCTTCCGCAACCGCAATCCACACTGCAGCCAACGAGATGCTTATATACGCCAACCAGACCATACCTATCGTGCCGAGGGCTCGATGCATATTCTCTACTCCATGCTCGAAAAGGCGAGCGTGCAGGTTTAGAACCACAGTGCCAATCTCCAGCATTCATGTTGTCTCTGAACTTCTCTAGGAAGTTGGTAAGGAACTCAGCTCGTACCACAACGGACGAGCGCCGTGGCTATAATCACAAGCGAGCGGAAAGCGAAAAGAAGCCTTTTTATTTTCCGCGAGCGCCGTGATCATATACCCAAAAACATTCGCAAACCTGTTACTTTTGGATATATAATCTTTTGAGTATAGACGTGTCTACTTTCAATCTACTAGGGATCGCTCGTTCGTCAACCGTTGTCGTCAGC
This sequence comes from bacterium, assembly GCA_030697645.1. Lineage (NCBI taxonomy): Bacteria > bacterium. Next base: position 6,626 of record JAUYPI010000001.1, read on the forward strand.
TTGACAAAAAGCTTATTTCAGTAAGCTCGTGCGCCCGTCTATTTGAATGACCGAGCCGCTTTATCCACCCGCAATGCACACGATGTAAACAAAACACGGCAGATCGAGCGGGGCACGGCATACGGCGCGTGGTACAATGAGGCGCACCATGCCAAACGGCAGCACAACATTCTCCTCCGGCCCCTCTCCGCTCACTCATATCCGCATCCCGCCGCAGCATCTTGAATCCGAGCGCGCGCTCCTCGGGGCGATCCTCCTGCGCCCCGAGGCACTTTACGAGTTCGTTGATCTCCTCTCCCCCGAGGCGTTCTATGCGGACAAGCATCGGCGGATCTATGGGGCGATGCTCGAGCTTTTCGCGCGCCGCGACCCGATTGATCTCCTCTCGCTCACCGCGCGGCTCGAGGAGCGAGGAGAACTCGCCGCGCTCGGCGGCCGCGGCTATGTCGGCGAGCTCGTCGCCGCGGTGCCCTCGGCCGCAAACGCCCGCCACTACGCCGAGCTCGTGCAAAAAAAATTCCTGCTGCGCAAACTGATTGAGGCCGCGGACGTGGTTGCCAATCTCGGCTACGAGGAGCAGCACGAGCTCGACGAGGTGCTCGAGGAGGCGGAGAAGCGCATTTTCGAGGTTACGAACCGCTCCGCACATGTGCGCGTCACGGAACTCAAACAACTGCTTGGCGAGGCGTGGGAACGCCTTGATCGCCTGCACAACGCCAAAGGCGAGCTCCGCGGCGTCCCCACCGGCTTCCCGGAGCTCGATAATAAACTCTCGGGCCTCCAGAAATCAGACCTCATCATCCTTGCGGCACGGCCCTCGATGGGCAAGACCTCGCTCGCGCTCGATATCGCGCGTCTCACCGCAACGCTCCACAATGTCGCCGTCGGCATCTTCTCGCTTGAGATGAGCGCGCAGCAGCTCGTGGACCGCATGCTCGCCGCGGAGTCCCGTGTTGACGCGTGGAAACTGCGCACTGGCCGACTCTCAACTGATGAAGAATTCGGCAAACTCCGCGATGGGCTTGACAAGCTCGCCAAAGCGCCTATTTTCATAGACGATCAAGCGGGGAACAACGTACTCAAGATGCGCTCGGTAGCGCGACGGCTCAAGAGCGAGAAGGGGCTTGGCCTCCTCATCGTTGATTATCTCCAGCTCATGTCTCCGACGAGTACCCGGGCGCATGACACCGAAGTACAACAAGTCACCGATATATCGCGCTCCCTCAAGGGCCTCGCGCGCGAACTCGATGTGCCCGTGCTTGCGCTCTCGCAGCTCTCACGGGCGATCGAGAGTCGCGGCGGCCGGCCTCGGCTCTCTGATTTGAGGAGTTCTGGATCCCTAGAGCAAGATGCGGACGTCGTCATGTTCATCCACCGCGAGGACAAATACAAGGAAACTTCGGACAAGCCGAACATCGCCGAGATCATGATCGAAAAGCACCGTAACGGCCCCACCGGCAAGGTTGAACTCTACTTTGACGATCGGAAAGCGACATTTCTCAGTATTGAGAAAAGCGACTTTGGCGCCGCCGTGCCGGGAGTGAGCGGGGTGGAGGAGGAATGGTAACAAACAGGAAACAAAAGCGTGCTTACGCTTACTCACTCGAGCCGCAGGCTCCAGAGGAAGAGGGTATTTTTGTCTATGAAGAGGATGTACTCCTCGGAAGGGTCGAGCATGAGATTCATAAGATCAAACTCGCGGCTTGCCTCGACGGAGAGGTCAATCACTCGCTCGGCGGCACCGGTCTCAGTGTCGATGCGGTAGAGATCATCGCTGAGGGCCGTAAGCCCCTGGTACCAACTGTCCGGTTGGCTGAGGCCTAATCCCCCTTTCGGCACCGCGCAGTAGAGGATTGCCGGAGTGTTTCTGCTCCAGAGGCACTTGTCGGCAAACGTCGCGGCTGGAAGAGCGCGCCTGGCGTTCCCTTTTGCGCGGTCAATGAGCGAGCTTGTATACCCGCGCTGGTCAGACGTGCCAACAAGAGCCATCGTCCCCGTGCTGTCGAGAAGTGCCGTGAGCCCCCTCGCGAACCCGGTGGCGATGCGGTTCGCGACCCCGCGCTCAGCCTCGTAGAAATAGCCAGGTGCCCCAGCGGAGGGTTTCGTGAGGATAGTCACCGTCTCGTCCGCGGGCCAGCCGACGAGGAGCTCGGTTAAGGGCAAGCGGAGGAGCTCGCGCCGGGTCTTGCCGTCCGGGCTCGCGCGGACGAGGGCGCTCGCTTCGCTGCCGCGACGCTCAACATACGCAATCTCATCCGTATCAGGCGAGACTGCAAGTGAGAGGATGTTATCCGGCAAAAAGACGCCGTCAAGCTCCTGCGATTCGGCGCTTGCTTCTGTCGCTGTTGTCGCACCCTCGCCGCGTGCGAGCGAACCGTAAAAACTCTCAATGGTCACTCCGTCCTCATCAAGTAAGCGCATAATGACGGCCTCCCCATCTTCGACAAAATACGCCTCGTAGACCTGTCGGACCGTGGTGTTTGAGATGCGGTCCGTGCGGTAGTCATCCGCCAAAGTCTCAAAGATGTGCCCGGTCGCGCGCTCGACGTAGCGGATTTTCGTCTTGTCTGATGCGACATCAAGAAACGCAATCGCCCCCGATGTCGGCACGTCCGATACCTGCCTGAGGCGCGGCGCAACGCCAGTCTCGGGGAGCGGCCCGCCCCCTGTCCCCTCGCCAGGGCCCGGCAGCGGTTTCGCAATCGGTACCGTGATATCCGGCCGACCGAACGGGAAGAAGTCCCTGATCGATCGCGGTCTTCCGTCCGGCCCGACACTGCCGCGGAATATGAGGAAATACCACAGAGCCGCGACAATCACCACAATGGCAATAATTGCGAAGGCTAAAAATTTAAATGTTTTTTTGGACATAATCTAAAAATCTATGAGTTACAGCATTGCACGACATCCGATGTTTCCCGCTCCATACATCAGCACTCCGAATATCGTCGCGCGAAAACCCAAAACCCAAATCACAAAACCGAAACAAAACACAAATTACGAAAAGCACAAAACCGAAATCGGAAACGCGAGTGTTTGGGCTTTGTGTTTTTGAAATTGGGTTTTGTTTGTGTTTTGTGATTTGTGCTTTTGGGGGCACGGATGTCAATGCTGGCAATTTCGTTATTCAAAGTCTAAAAATACGCAACAGGCCCTTTCTCACTACTCTACCTCGAGAAAACTAGGTAATGGGCTCCCCAGGGGGAGGAGGGATGCACAGTGGATCAATGCCTGGCAGGCCAAGGCATTGCCCAGTCTCTCCATCTTGTACTTGTCTACAACCATCCGCCACTACACGACATATAAGCGTACCTTCGCATTCCGCGCTTGATTGGCAAGCGCCCCCGTTGGATATTTTCGTTGGACAAGACTTAGCGCATCTGCCCGACTCTGCACCAACAGCTGGCCTACAGTCCGTGAAGCTAGAAGGATTACTCAAGCACGTAGTTCCTACAACACAGGTGGATGCTCCTGTGCAAACCTCACCCTCAGGGATCCCAACTGCCGGCGGCTCCTGCAGCGCCTGCGGGTCCTGAACGGTAACCGTGCCGGGGAGAAAACTGTTACCGCCAAGAATGTCGGTGTCGGGGTCAATGGTCACTAAAAGCAGCCCAGCAAAGAGGATCAGCCCAAGCCCCTGCACCGCAGCCATGATGTGCTCCTTCGCCTTGCTCTTCCCGCCCGCCGCCTCAGAGGTCATATACAGAATGCCGCCGTAGACAATCATCACCACCGCAAGCGCCGCGGCAACGCCGACCGAGATCTTGAAGACGCCGAAGACGTAGGTGTTGAGATCCGTGCCTTTGGCGGGGGCAGCCTCGGGGATCGGGGTGAGTGGGATATAGGTGTCGCCCGAGAGGGGCGCAAGAGGCCCAATAAAATCAGGATCGCCTGGGTCGGGGGGAGGCGCAGGAGGCCCAATAAAATCAGGATCGCCTGGGTCGGGGGGAGGGGGAGGCGTGCTGTCTTCGATAAGGAAATCCTCGGGCGGTGGTGCAGGGGGAGGCGTGCTGTCCTCGAAATGAAAATCGGCGTACGCGATCCCTACACAGCCGCTCGCAAAGAAAGCGCCGAAGGCGAGGAGGAAGCAGGCGGCTACAAGACGATGGAGAGTGAGGTGTGCGCGTGTGGGGCTCATACGTATTAATCTAAATCCAAAAGGTGATGCTCTAATTTTCAATTTACAATTTTCAATTTTCAACCAATTTACAATGACCTAATTTTCAAACACGAACGACGCCGTCGTCATTAACCCATTGAAAATTTATTGAAAATTGTAAAATTGAAAATTCGTGAACGAGATTCTTCGCTACAGCTCAGAATGACGACCGGCGAAACTACTGCCCCCCCGCCCCTCCAAAAAATAGCCGCAGTGACTCTCTCCCCGCCTGCAGCAGATGGTCAAGGTGCTGGACTGCGAGCGTGAGCGATGCCTCACCGCTGCCTTCGGCGACCTGGCGGAACGTGAGCACGTTCGACGCGCCTGTCGGTGCTATTGGCGAGCCATTGAGCTTCCAGTCGTAAGCGAGCCGGTCGCTCCCCGCCGCACCCGCAGTAAAGTGGTAGGGCACCGCGCTAAGCGTCACCTCGTCCGACGGCAGACGATACGCGCCGTGCGCCGCATGGTGGAACATGAGGCCGTAGAGCGGGTGATTTTCGTAGAGCACCAGTGTCGGCACAACAGGCTTGATCGAGATGCGCTTCAGCGCGAAAAACGTCTCGTTGGGAGAGCCGACCTCAACCTCAACATCCGTCTGCCCACGGACGAGCGAGTCATTGGTAAAGAAAAATGTGCGTTTGCCGACGCCGGAAACGCTCCCCTGCACCGTGCCGTTCTGCTTCCACGTGTAGATCAGGCTGTCTGGATCGAGAAGCCCGGCGTCCGTGCGCATGACTGGCATCGCGCTCACTCTGACGCGCGAACCCCACGCCGAGAGCGAGTGGCCACGATAGAATGGCGGCGTATAGGAAACCGCCTCCCAGATGAGGTCAACAGCGGCGGGACGAAAACGAAGCGTCTCCTCGACGGAACCATCCGGCGTCGTTGCGACAATCCGAATCGTCGTCAGCTCCCCCTGCCCTTTGGTCTTGAATATAAACGTGTTCCTGCCGACGCCGGAGAGCCTCCGGACGCCGTCCTCGTACCAGCTTATCCCCGAGCGATTGAGGTCGGTCGAGAAGCTCTCGACACGAATCGTCACGTCCGTATATTCCTCCGGAAACTCCGGAGTCACGCGCACCGCAAGCCGCGGAGCGCCGAGACCGGCAGGGAGGTCGACGGGGGCGCCGACTTGAGCAAAAGTGTGTACTGCGAGCAGCAAATAAAAAACTGCTGGGATTGTGAGGTATCGGTGCATGTGTAGGACGCAAATTTTCAATTTACAATTTTCAATGTCTCAATGACGACGGCGTCGTTCGTGTTTGAATATTAATTCATTGGAAATTGATTGAAAATTGCAAAATTGAAAATTGTAAATTAAGCATATGCTCCTGCCGCCTGCTCGCGAGATGCATATTCCTCCTCGGTTGCCTCCTCCTCGGCACGCGCCATCTGCTCCTCTTGCACAAGCGCGATCTGCTCCTCCTGCTCCCGCACGTACTCCTCCTCCCTCGCGCGCTGCTCTCTGAGCTGCTCGGCGCGTGAGGCCGCGCGCTCGGCGCGCGCCTGCCGCGCATGCTTTAATACTATCATTCCGGCAAGAAGCGCAACACCCCCGGTCCAAGCAGGTAGCATGTCAAGAAACGGTATGGGAAGGAACTCGAGCGATCCGGCACCAAACAACCAGAGAAAAGTCTTCAGATTGAGCTCGCCGCCGAACAGGAGCCAGAGGAAGACGATGAGACCGAACGCGATCGACGCGAGCTTCGCGAGGACTGAGCCCGCAAACGGGATAAACGTAATCACGAACTGAAAGAGGTCCGTGGCTGCCGCGGCGGCGATCATCAGGCCGCCGGAGAAGGTGTCGAGGGTGGGGCGCATAGCGTAAAATTTACAATTTTCAATAAATTTTCAATGTTTCAATGACGGCGGCGTCGTTCGTGTTTGAATATTAATTCATTGGAAATTGATTGAAAATTGCAAAATTGAAAATTGTAAATTTGAGCTTTGGTGTTTAACATCTCAGCTGCTTCCCTGTCCCTCCGCTCCCGCAAGCTCCTTCTTCGCCTTCTTGATCGCAAGCAGCTGCGACGGGTCCGAGGTGATAATCTGATCTTCAGTATACGACGCGACTATCTTGATCGCCACGTGCTTGAGGCCCGCAAAAAATATCCCCTCCCCGATACCTGATTCGAGCAGTAAAAATTTCTCCTCGTCGGTGAGGTTGAACGTCTTTTGCACCTGGTTAATGACCGCCGGCGATTGCTTGAGGAGAAGCTGCAGGGATGAATTCGTGATAAGCGGCAGCCCGTAGGGAGACCCGAGAAAGTCACCGACATCCTGGGTGATCGTCGCAACGCCGAGGAAGTACTTGCGGCCGCGCTTGACGAGCGAGAAGAGGAACGAGGCCGTGTCCTCGGAGCGCATCATCCACCACGCCTCGTCTATCACGAGGAGTCGCCGCTTGATATTCTTGCGGATCGCGTTCCAGATGTAGTGGGTGACGATGTACATCGCGACACTCTTGAGTTCGTCCTCCATGTCGCGCACGGAGAAAACAACAAACTTTTTATCAATGTCTACGTTGGTCGGACGGTTGATGAACTCGGCCCAGGTGCCACGGGTGTACTTAGAGAGCTTGGTCACCAAACTCTCCGCCCCGACCATACCAGAGAGCACGAGCTCAAAATCAGACATCAACGGCGGCTGGATCGCGTCGAAGTTACCCTCCGGCGTGATGTCTTTAAGCGCGTAGGTCTCGGTGATCGCGCGGTCTATGATCGCGTCTTCCTCGGGAGAGATCCGGTCCTCGGGTGAGGTCCCGCTGAGCATGATCCGAAAGAGGCCGACGAGGTTCACGATATTCGAGCGCAAGACATCGGCCGGAGACTCGTCCTCGCCGACCGGCGGCAGATCAAAGGGGTTGATGTGGTGCTCCGAGGTGAGCGAGATGTTGAAGTACCTACCGCCCATCGCCTCGGAGAGGTACTCGTACTCGCGCTCGGGATCAATCACGATCACCTCGGTGTCGAACATCAACGTACGAAGAATCTCGAGCTTCGTGCTGTAACTTTTGCCGCTGCCCGAGGTAGCGAAAACGACTGAGTTATAGTTCTCAAGTGAGTAGCGGTCAAAGAGGATGAGCGAGGAATTATGGCGATTGATGCCGTAGAGTACGCCCCTGTCCGAGGTGAGGTCGAAGGACACGAACGGGAAGATGCTCGAGAGCGGCGCGGAGTTGAGCTTCGAGTGCACGTTGAGGAGATCGGTCGCAAGCGGCATAATGCTCTGGAAGCCCGACTCTTGCTGGAAAAGCGCCGGTTTTATATAAACGAGCCTTGACTCAAGTATCCCCTTGATCTCGTTCTCGGTGCGGTCGAGTTCTTCGTCGCTCTCTCCATAGAGTGAGAGGTAGAGCCCTACGTCGAATATGCGCTCGGTCGCCTGCTGGAGACGATCACGGAGCTCCTCGAGGTCCCGATGCGCGGTCTCAAGCACCGGGTCCCGCACGAGGCCCTTGCGGTCCCGCTCTGATAGCTGGCTTTGTACCTCAGCAACCTTTTTCTGGAACTGCCGCAGGATGTAACCTGTCTCGATCGGATGGATAAAAATCGAGATGTCGAACACCTTACTGAGGTTGATAATCGGCGCAAACCAGCTCTCGGTGAGAAAGCGGGGGTAGGAGATCACGAAAAACGTGCGTACGATCTTCTCGCCGAGATTGATCTGCTTCGGGGAAATCGCGAGCGCCGCCGGTGCGATGACGTCGCGGAGCTCAAGCACCCCCGACTCGTAAATCTGCGACGGGAGGATCGGGGCGATGTCGAGCGTGTCAGCGGGCTTCGCTGATTTTTTCGTTTTAAGAAAATCAAAGAAAGCCATAAAAAAGTTCGGCATGGTGCACAAATTTTCAATTTTCAATTTTGCAATTTTCAATGAATTTTCAGTTACTCAATTTTTCAAACACGACGTCGTCCGTCATTGAATCATTGGGGCATTGAAAATTTATTGAAAATTGATCATTGAAAATTGAAAATTAAAAATGGTTAGCGTTAAATTTTGATCTGGGAAAATAGAGTCTATGGGCGCTCGTTGTCATTTCAGCTATGAAGCCGTATCGGCTTCTCGAGCTCGCCCGGATTCATAATTTTGTAGAGAAGCTCTATCACCTCCTCGGTGCCAAGTCGCAGGCTCCGAAGTCCGACCCTCGCAAGCCCCTGCTCGACCACCTCGACGCGCTGCTCGAGCTGGGTCTGCATGTCTTCAAACCGCTCGGTCTTTTCGGCCGCGCTCTCGGTTTTCTTCGACTTTATATTCGACCGTATACTCGAGAGGAAGCCGAGCGGTGTGGTACCTTTCTTGAACGAAATTGAGGCAGGTGTGTAGGGAATAACAATAAAAAAGCTCTTCGTCATGATCTCGCTCGATGCGGTGAAATTCTTAATAAACTCAATGTACTCGCGCGTCTGGATGCGCATGAGATCGGTGGCCTGCGCGCGGAACCGCTCCTCAAGGAGCGCCGTATAGGGACGGATGTCGAGCCGGCGCGACTCGATGAATATCTGCAATGAGAAATCGAGCGCGTTGAGAACGTTTTGAAACTGCAGAATAATCGCGGTCTGCTCGTCCTCGGATTTCAGCGCAAAATTCACCGACGAGACGATCAGCACGGCCCGGATTGAGCCGTCCCTCAGCACCATCGTGCCGTCGCGTACTTCGTCGATGGGAACGAATGTTTGAGCTGATTGCGGAGATGTAGCCATATAGTTCTTTCGTGTCGAACTCGCCAACCGAAAAGCGCTGCTAGAATTTTCAATTTACAATTTTCAATTTTCATTGAATTTTCAATTCCTCAATTTTCAAACACGAACAACGCCGTCGTCATTGAATCATTCGCACATTGAAAATTGATTGAGAATTGCAAAATTGAAAATTGGAAATTAGGACTCGGCCAGCATTTTGCTTTTCGCATTTGACATTCGCTCGTGCTGCCGCTCTTCTTGCGCCCCCTGCACTCCGTGCACATCCAAACTCCACGCTATAGTTTTTAATTTGCTCTCCGAGAGCCGCGGGACGGTAAGAATTTCTGGCGACCTCCCCGCGCCTCCTGGCTTTACAGCGACGGGCTTTGGCGGAAGCTTGCGCCAGACGAAAAGTTTCGGGCCGACAAAGTAGCGTACCGCGGCCTCAATCGTAAATATGAACGGCTTATTGTTAATCTTGTAGAACGCGAGCATGAGGCCGAATACCGCGATGGGGAGGCCCACAAGCACCACGAAGAACAGCGGAAGGGTACGCCAGAGGAGAACGACCATGCCGGCGCTCCCCGCAAGGTAGAGGAACTGCTTCAGGGTCAGCGGCCCGAAGATCTTGTCCTCGATTTCGATAAATTGGGGGATTTGGAAGCGCATCGTTCATAATTTTCAATTTACAATTTTCAATTTTCATTGAATTTTCAATTCCTCAATTTTCAAACACGAACGACGTCGTCATTGAGTCATTGACACATTGAAAATTGATTGGAAATTGCAAAATTGAAAATTGAAAATTAGGTGATCTTCTAATACAACAAAAGGCCCGCTCCATCTACTGAGATTAACGTCGTATTTGAGTGTCGTCGGGGCCAACTGGCTCCCGATACGGATCAGGCATCGGCGCCGCATTGAGATCAATTTTCTCCGGCGGCCGACGCACCGGGCCCGCGAGCTTGTCCGCATGAATGGAGGATGGCGCCGCGGTGGTACCCACGCCCGAGCGCTCGCCGTGCTCGAGCTTCGACGGAGCAAGCTCGCCACGGATCAGCCGCTCTCTTCGCTCTTCAAGCGAAGCAAGGTCGCCATCCCCAACGCGGCCGGATGGTATCGCACCGCCGATCTCGCCCTGCTCGCTCTCGCCTGTCGCAGCGCCGGGCACAAGCCCGTGCACTCGCTTCAGCGCTTCGCGGATCGGGCTGAATATCTGCTCGTTCACGTCGCGCGCGAGCGCCGTCGCGTCCTCGCGCGAGATGCCGAGCCGCTCACTCAAATGCTCCACATAATTCCTCGGGTGAGTAAGTCCGAGCATCACGAGGCCGGTCTCATCCGCAAGCTCGCCGAGGATGTCGAGGTGAAGCTTGTGCGCACGGCCTATCGCCATGAGGCGCTCTTCGACATGGACGGACGTCAAGGTCTCCCGCACGTTCGTTGGGAGCGAGTTGAATTTGTCTTCGAGTTGTTCGGGGGTATAATCCATACTTTGCGAATTTTCAATTTACAATTTTCAATTTTCAATCAATTTTCCAAGGAATCAATTTTCAAACACGACGACGACCATAAATTATTTGTAGGGTTGCTCCAGTTCGTCATACTGAGCGGAGCGAAGCATCTCGACACGACACGCCGTCATAGAGATTCTTCGCTGCGGCTCAGAACGACGACGCGCGCCGCGATACAATTCCTACGTTGTGGTCCCACCCCCTCCGCCAGCGGCTCCGCCGCCAGCAGGAGCTCCTCCGCTAGCGGGAGCAGCACCTCCTCCTGCGCCTCCTGCCGCTGCGCCTCGCTGCTCATCAAGGCGAGCGATGACCTCGGCGTGCTCGCTACTACGCGCCTGTTCGCGTCTCTCGTATAGAGCCTTGAGCTCTGCCTCAAGCGCTGGCCTGGCGGCAGGATCCGCACTTCTCAACTTAGCATTGGTCCGCTGAATATCAACATTTATCTGCGGCAGCTCCTTCTTCGATCGTGCTATTGCCGCTGCCTTCCCAATCCTCGTCCCCGCAGTCCGCGCGACGCGGCGCTTCATAAGCATGGTGTTCCAGAGGCCACCCTGGCTTGTTTGGGCGTATGCTTCCTGGCGGGAGATTGTTCTCTCTCGCGTCGCCCGCTCAAGTGCTTCATCCGCAGCATAGCTTCTCAGAGCAGCCTGATGCGCGGCGTCTCTATCCGCTTGTGTCGACAACGGCCCTGACGCTTGGCGCTGCATTCCCTCAAGCGACACCCGCGCCGCTCGAGCCTCTTCCCGCGCCGCTCGCACGCGCTCGGGATCAACCACCGTCCCTTCCCCAAGCCCCTTCGCGTACTCCTCCCGCGCCTTGACTTGCTTCTTGAATGTCTCGGCGTAGCCGCCCTTGCCGCCAGCCTGTCCGAGATCAACGCCGCCGATCTTCGGCGCGACACCGCGCACGTCAAAACTAGAACCCGCAACGCCCTTGAGGCCCGTCTGCACGAGCCGCATGCCGCCAAACCGGCTCTTCGCCGCCATGTCCTTCATGGTGTCAGACTCGGCAATCCGGTGCGCCACGCGACCAACACCCCGCCGACCGAGCCACGCCGCCGTGCCGAGCGTCGCCCCCCCTGCAAATTTCGTCGCCCAGTTCGTGACGCCGTAGCTGCCCTGTGAGGCCATTTTCTTGGCAATTGCAAGCGCCGCGAGGACCATGACGATAACGACGACGAAGCTCATGACAAGATTCATCGAGTCCTCGAAACCACCCGTTCCTGCAGCGGACAGGGTAAGATTCGCACCGGGCGGCTGGTTACCGAGAAGCCCGCTGAAATACCCCGGGCTGTTAATAATCTGTATCACCACGTACATGAGGATGAAAAAGACCGGGGCAAAAAACGCCTGGTTGATAAGCGTATGCCACCACTGTTTTCCCCAGCTCGAGAGTCCGGGCACAATGAACCCAACGAACCCTATGGGCGAGAAGGCCATCAGGAGCACGAGGAGCGCGAAGCGCACCGCAAGCAAGACTGCGATTACAAAGAGCACGAGCGCCGTGATCAAAATGAAGATTGAACCCACGATCATGACGGTTATCATCTGCCCACTGCCGAGCGATTTCCGAAATGCTTCCGCCTGCGTTTCGTCAGTCGGTGGTGTATAAATCGTCACGATCTTAAGAGGGTTCATGATCGCCTGGGATAAGCTCACTTGTGTGACCTTGTCCGGTTTTACATACCGAGTATAAAACCCGATCGCGAGCACATTTGAGGCGTCAATTATCGCCTTTGAGAAAAAGAGCGAGAAGTTGATAAGGAGTGCCGCGATGATGAGTCTCCCCAGCATTTGGTGCATCGCGTGGGTGTTCGCCTTGAGGATCGTTGAGATCGCGATGTAGAGGATGACGAATATAAAAAGCGCGTTTGCGAGATTGCGGATCGTCTCCCATGCGACCGTGATCCCGCCGCCTGTCGCAAGGAGCGGTGCCACCATCTTCTGCATACCTACAATCGTATTCTGCACGACAAAGTCGAGGGTATAGCCCGCAGCGCCAAGGAGCCAACCCACCGCGGTGAGCACAACGTAGGTGGCATCACCCAAAACACTATTGGTGTCCAGAACCAAACAATCCGGGCCAGCTATACAAGCAGCTGCCTCCGCCCGCTCCACCCCGATCGGAGAGAGCGGGAGCAGAATGAGGGCGAGGAGGAAGAGGACGAGAAGGGTACGAGAGCGCTTGCGTATAAGGAAGTGCGTGAAGAAAAACATAGGTGGTGTGTTAAATCCAAATTTCCAAATTCCAAAAAACAAGCTCCAAACAAATTCCAATGATTCACATTTCAACTTCCAAACACGACGTGCGTGTTTGAGATTTGATGCATTGGAATTTGAGGATCACACGCAAAACATGGTTCTGGCTAACTCACGTTCGTCTTTGCGAGGAACGCAGCGGAGCGGAGTGACGAAGCAATCCAAAATTAAATCTCATCAAACAAATCTCTCCACAGATGCTATTCTGGATTGCTTCGCTCCGCTCGCAATGACGCTCGTGCGGTGGCTATGTTCGTAGAACCATGTTTTGCGCGTGATCCGAATTTGAGATTTGTTTGGAAATTGTTGGTTGGAATTTGGAGCTTTGTCATTCGCCACTACCTCCCCCTCCCCCTTCCGCCGGCACCGTAGACGTTTGAGTGAAAGGCACTGAGACATTGCCTGCGACATCATGCGCAGCGAAGGTGAACCTAACCGTCCCACCTGCCGCGACTCCGCCAGGGGGCGGGAAAATATCAAACTCAAACGGCGCCACCGTGTCGGTTGCGGTGGGGCCTGTGGCGATCACCGCGCCCGTCGAGTCAACCTCCTCGAGGAAGCCCTCGACCCGCGCAACGCCGAAGTCGTCCGACGCCGCTACGGCATATCTCCACACTGATCCGTTGTATGAAAGCTCGGTCGCGGACGTAATAGTCGGCGGCGTCGTATCGGTGGCAGTCGTCACCTCGAGGGTGATCGTGATATTCCCGCCGTCCGGAGCCGGATCTCCCGCAATGATAATGGGGTATGTGCCGGGCGGCGTCGTCGCGGCAACATAGATTACCGCGCTGCCGGTGCAGGTCGGCGAGCAGGCGAGATTGCTCCCGGAGACTGTAATCCCTTTCCCTGAGAAGTCGCCTGTGTTTACGACATTGACCGACGTCGACTTGCTCGTGCCCTCAAGAAGCGTCTTTGTTATAGTGGTCGAGCGCGTACCGCCCGGATTAACACGAAGGAACGAGCTCTCCGGCGTGAGCGAGTAACGAAATCCACCCCCGTCCGCTCGACTATTAATATCGGCCTCGACACCTTCTCTAGTCTCGCCTTCGTCCGGCTTTTTCTGCGTCTGGTAGTCCTCAGGCTTCTCGCCACGGAGCTGGTCGAGGATCGAAGTCGAGCTTCCTGCTCGCCGCGAATCTGACTTAAAGAGGCCGCCCGCGCTCTCAAAGATGGTGCTGATGAGCTGGGCCGCGAGCGAGCCGATGATCTCGTTAATCTCGTCTGCAGTGACGAGCTTCTTCTTGGGATCTCCCAGCGCCGTGTTAAGCTGCTCCGAGATAACCTTGCCCGGGGTTTGGGTGATTGGTTCAAATTTAGCTTCTTTACCGTCGTCGGTGCCGCCAAGACAAGTCTCCGTCTGTCCCTGTTTCACCTTCGTTGTCCCCACGGGACACTCCGTCCACGCCAAAAACCCGTGCCCCCAATCGAGGAGATTTATCTTACGCTCTTTAGCGCCGGCAAGTTTCTCCACGAGCCCGCCGCGTGCCGTGAGGAAGGAACCGTAGATATTATTCGTCGGCTGCTGTGTCAACTGAAACCACCCCTCCCAGCCGCCGGAGAGGAAGTCGCCCTCGAGAAATTTTTCGAACCGGTCAACGACACCGGTAATCGTGCATGTCGGCGTCTTATCCCTAAACTGCTGCATCTGTATCGCAAGGGTAAAGCGTATATCGAAGGAATATGGACTACAGAGCCACGCGAGTTCTTTGATGCCGAGGATAAAGTCTCCGCCAACGGCATTGGCGACGTCGAGCAGAGTGCCCTCAAAGTCTGTGGCAAACGCCGGCGCACCGTCAAAGCCGCTCTGTACCCACTTCACGAGGTCCTTCGTTATCTTCTGTATCAGCTTCTGCGCGATGACCCAGCCGACGCTATCGAGTCCATATTCCTTGGCTATATGAAGAATATCTTGAATCGTTGACTCAATAGTCGAAAAAAGCTCCGGGCCGATTTCTATGGTCTCTACGAGGCTTCCGGTCGCAAGAGCATCCGCGCGTTGCGGCGCAAGGAACATACTCGCCGGTACCGCGAGCGTGAAGATGAGAACGGAGACGAGGAGCACACGACCAAACAAACGAACGTTCAGTCTCTGTAGAAACGAGGTGAAATGAAACCGCGTAGGCAGCTGCATAATTTTCAATTTACAATTTTCAATAAATTTCCAATGTTTCAATGCATGAGTGGCGGCGACGTCGTGTTTGAAAATTGTGTCATTGCAAAATTGATTGAAAATTGGAAATTGATAATTGAAAATTTTAAAATGTGTGGCCCTTATGGCGCTGCCGCTGCCTATTGTACTCCAGCGAGCGCATTCGCAAACGCATATCCGTCTTCTCCCTTCGCGTACTCAATACCTCGCTCGCGGAAAAAACGCTCGACGTCCTGAAGCACCGCAAGCAGGCCCTCGGCATCTTTTTGTATGGCACTGAACGAGAGGAGTGCGACAAGCGGATCACTCTGGAGCCTGCGGAGACCAGAGAGAGTCGCGCTGTAGCGCTCAACCGCATTAATCATGCGCAGGTGGAGCACGGAGGCAGAGAGCGGCACTGGCGTCGCAAGCGCTCCGTCTCTAATGGCCCGGTAGCCGACAATAATCGGGTCGAGCTTCGCGACCTCTCCTGCTTTATCTGATTGCAAGGCGCGAGTAAATATGACCATCTCCCTCTCTGAGCCGGTGGGCGAATAGCGCGTGACGATAGCGCCGACCGCGTTGCCGTAGTCTCGAATCGCCCCCTTGCTGTCGCGCTCCGCGATGATAATATCGGCGGTTGAATAGGTGCGCACCGCACGAGTATCGCTGAGGCCGCTGATAGAATCCTCAACGAGACGCTTCGCCGTCTCCGGATCTATCTCACCACCTGACTGCTTGAGCACAAAGTACTTGCTCAAAAGCTCCTTGCCCACCGCTGCGGTCACCGACCCGTCGTCGCTCCCGCCCTCATTTACCCCTTTCGGCGCCGGCGTGCTCGTCGTTTTAATCTTATCGTCCGGCCCGGCCACTGTCGGGTCTCGCCCCGTCCCTGCCTCTGCGCCGTCATTCGTGCCGTCGCCGTCGGTATCCGCATTGTGCGTGTCGGTCTTCCAGAGGATTTCCTCCCAGTCCTCGAGCCCGTCACTGTCGCTGTCACGCTCCGACTCAACGAGCGCTTTCTCGGTCAATGTGGCGATGATGTTCGCGGGCTGCGGCGCTGCGTTTTCATATCGTTCCGGCCGGTGCAGCAGCACAATAAGCCCGAGCACCGCAATGCACGAGAGAGCGACTGCGATCAGAGGTTTGAGGTGTGCCTTTCCCACTGTGCTCGTGCGTTCAGTATAGCAGGTACGCCCTGCCGCCGCGCCATTTTTTTGAATTGCAAGGTGTGGATAACACAGGGCGAGCAACGAGTAGTACGCAACGCGCGCGAACGACGTCATTGCGTACTGCGTGGTGCTTGATGCGTGCTGCGCGTACTTACGGCAACAAATACGCCGCAATTGTTTTCTCGTTGTTCGGCGTTACCTCTACCACCGCCACCACCTCCCCGATGCTTGCGCTCTGCCAAAGAATCTCGCCGCGCTCATCGAGCGCAAACGAACGACCGCCGTTTGAGACATATACGAGCGGCTTCCGAAATGAGGCGGCACGTATCCGCGCAATGGCGAGGTTCTGCGCCTGCAGGCGCTCCGAGCTGTGTAGTATCGCCTCGGACGACGCAATGATACTGATGTCCGCACCGCGCCTGGCGACTTCACGCCCCATTTTTGGCGACACGAGTTCCGAACAAATCAAAACAGCAATGGCGCCTAGCCGGGTCTCGAATACGTCAATTTTCGATCCAGGCCGATAGCGAAAAAGGAGATCGCGCCATTGCAAATCGAACACTCGAGTAACCCACTCCAGGACATACGGCGTGTACTCCCCCCACGGCATCAGGAATCGCTTTTCATGCGTGCCAATGACGCCAGTCGTATTGTCAAGCAGCGTTGCGGGATTAATATTTCTGTTCCATTTTTTTGGCGGCAGACCCGTGTCAAGGACCAAAATATCGCGCTCCTCTCCCAACCTCATACGAATCTCTGTCAAATCAGGGTACGGCGCAGTATCAGACATTTCAAACACGGTCCCGATGCCTTCCGGCATAACGACCATGTCTGGCGCCCTCGCAAGCGCTTGTGTAAAAAGTGATTGCAGAACCACGCCACGTCGAGCCCTCTCTGCCCGGATGCTTGCAGTCTCTGCGAATCCTTCTCGCGTGTTATCCACAACTCCAAACGCAGTTTGAACGATTGCTATCCTAATTGGAACGCGATCTGGTGAGTGTGTCGCACGGGAAAGATGAAGGGCGCCGACGCTCCAAAGCATCACGAAAATGGCAAAAAAAGAAGCGCCGACGAGCGCTTGTCGTCGTGCGAGATTTTTCATGCTCCCTACCATAAAAAGGGCAAACGCAATATTCGGCAAGAGAACGATCATGCTCAGGCCATAATCACCAAGAAATGGTGCAAACATACGGACCGCGGGAATCTCTGCAAGCGTATCTCCGAGGAGCATAAAGCCGGTATGGTCGCCGACAATGGTGCCTTCGCCTATAGTATAGGGGTGGAAAGAATAGGCGAATGTCCTGATGTATTCAAAGACGGGCCACAGCAAGAGCGCGGCGAGAGGACATAGTGAGGTATGCGCACCAACAATTTTTTTTACTGCAACCAGGAAGAGTCCGAAAAAAATCCCCCAAAAAAGCCCCAGACTCAACACCGTGAAAACGAAGATGCCTACAAGTACGGGTGTTGTGTGCACACCGAGCCAGGTGAGAGGAAGTGTCTCGAATATCCACGAGAAATAGAACATGGCGGCTGTCGTTCCGGCGATGGTCCCATGTGCCATGAGGCGCCGTGCGCCCACGTTCGACCAGAGGAGCGCGATAAACGGTGCGATGGCAATGAACGAAAGACCCCTGAATAGAGACGGGGGCAGAGCAAGCCCGATGAGTACACCTGATAATACTGAGTACAGCGCGAACGCACGATGTCGAGGTCGCATATGTATCCAAATATATCACTGAACTGCTGGTGCTGGTGCTGGACGCGGGAGCGCAGTAAAGAGAATGTGCGCAATTGAGAAAAACACGTAACCACCAACGCCCCAAAAGAAGCTCTGATGGCGCGCAGCAGCAATCGCTGGCGTCAAATCGAAAAGGTAGCTCAGGTAGTAGACTGCCAAGAGTACTGCATAGAATGCCGCGGTCAGGACAAAAAAAGAACGCATATCTCGTTTCCAATAGTCGAGGACGATGCCGAGCGTCCTCTGCGTCTCGTGTGTCGACAGCGCAGTCGCCGCCTGCCACCCCGCTGCGGCGCTAATCATGCGAGCCGTAAATGCAAGCCAGAGACTATAATGCCATGCGGCAAAGAGGACGAAAAGGTCGAGCGTGCTCAGGCGAGACAGTAATGAGAGCGCGGCAACCGATGCGACCAAGACCGCGGCCTGTGCAGGTTCACGGAGAAGTGCCCGGAGCCTCATGCGGCGTTTCTTGTCCCGCATGAGGAAGACGCCGCTTAGAGCAAAGAGCGCGGCACTCCCCCAAAAAACTGCCCGTGCGAGCGACGGAGCAAGCGGCGCCCCAAAGAGCGAGCGTGTCTTCTCGAGATCGAAAAGAATCGCACCGAACACGACCATAAGATAAAATCCGGTAAGCATGCACGTCAGAGAGAGGGTACGGCGGCGATCGCGTAGCCCGGAGATGAGCTGACGGTAAAAAAATTCATAGTCGCGAAAAAAGTGAAACGACGTAATGATGAGTAGAAAAAGAACCGCGATATAAAGCGGTATGATCCGCCATAAAAAAACCGCGCAGAAAAAAAACGCCACTGCTGCGCCCCAGGCGCCAAGTGATACCCTGCGAAGAGAGGACGGCATACGAATGTATGTCGGTACACTCCAGAGGTAGGCCATAATATTATGGCCGTGTGCAAACAAAAAAAGAAAAAAAAGCGCGTGGTCTATGCCCCAAACCATCTTCAGCCCGAAAAAAAACAACGCCGCCGCGGCAAGCGTGCTTACGATGAAGAAAAAAAAGGTGTTGGTAGCGCCTCCGACTGGCATGACGTCACTATAGCACGCGGCACACGATCTGATAGCCTGTATGCGGCTGTCCAGTCTTTATACTATGCACCCGGCGAACCCCCGCAATTGGCAATCGTGAGATCTTCGGCGCGGGCGCGGGGGTTGATCCCAAGAGACTCAAATGCTGCTCGCACGTCGGAGATGAGCGACTTCGAATTGCTTGTGAAATTCGAACATTGAACACCGAGCGAGTATTCAATGGTATATGCAACGTACTCCACGCAGATATCCACAGCCGAGGCCCGAACATCGAAGACACGGCCGATGAGCCTATGGTACTATCACAATTAATAGCTCTGTATTTATGCGGACAAAAATATTTTTTGCCGGAGTCATTGGTGCGGCATGTCTCTTCACAGTCTCAACTGGAATCGCACATGCGCAAGTAACTACCGTTACCCCGACCCCGGGCCCGACACCGCTCACCTCGTCAATGCAAACGTTCACCTGGAATGCGGTGCTAAATACTGTCGACTACTGGGTCTACCTTGGCACGACACAGGGCGGTAAGGAGATCGTGAGCACCGGCCAGATCGGCAACGTCACCACCTACACCACGACACAAATTCCGCTCACGGGAGGAGTGGTGTGGCTCAGGGTGTGGTACAAGGATGCAACAACGGGCACATGGCAGTTCAATGACTTCTCGTACACCACAAGCGTCAGCGGCGCTACGACCGTGACCACTATTACCCCGACCCCGGGCCCGACACCGCTCACCTCGTCAATGCAAACGTTCACCTGGAATGCGGTGCTAAATACTGTCGACTACTGGGTCTACCTTGGCACGACACAGGGCGGTAAGGAG
>JAUYPI010000002.1 GCA_030697645.1 bacterium
CCGCTCTGGCTTTGCCAGAGCGGCGCGTTTCCGTTCCCTAATTACCAGTTACTGATTGCTAGTCCCTCGTCACCGAGTTATCCACACCCGTCGCAAAAATTGCGTGGTAGACTGCAGCTACGAATGAAAAAAGTCCGCGCATATATCGTGTCGGTCTTTCTGCTCGCAATTCTAGTGCCGAGCATGGTTTCCGCACAAACGATTGCGGATCTACAAGCGCAGATCACTGCGCTGCTTGAGCAGGTGCAGAAGCTCCAGGTGCTGCTCGGGCAGCCGCAGAAGGCAGAGGGGTGGTGCCATACCTTCAACACGAATCTCAGCATTGGCAGTGGTAGCGATGAGGTCGCGCATTTGATAGTCGCTCTCCGAAAAGAGAAATTCGACGTCGGCGACACTGACTTCTATGACGAGACGATCGCATCCGCCGTCACGGGTTTTCAAGAAAAATACCGGAGTGAAATCCTCGCGCCAGCCGGACTAAAAAATGGCACCGGATACGTCGGTGGGCGTACCAGAGCGAAACTGAACACGCTCTACAATTGTGGGGTTGCGGAGCGCGTGCCGGTACAAAAACCAGCGGTGTATCAGAGGCAATCTCCTGTCTTTCAGCCGGAAGCAGCAGTGCAGGAAACTTCTCCGTCACAGCCGACGTCTCAATTTGGGTATCCGGCGCCGGAGGCAGTGCTGCTGCCCTCCGCAGATATTGCCGTGCAACAATCGCAGGGTTGGATCGCGCAGAAAATCACCTGTTTTTTTGAGGGGTCCGTTAGCCAACAGCTCTGCTCGACGGTCAATAAGGACGGCAAAAAATTCGTTCTGTTCGGTGCCGGCAACACCACGGCGGTCGGCACGGCCTTTGGCTTTCCCGGCGAAATGTTAACGTGGCAGAGCAGTTGCGGCGGATTGACATACTCGACAGTCGGGCAGAGCGAGCAGGTTACTTTTAGCTGCGATACGGCAAAACCACAGCCATCCATTACGCTCCTCTCGCCGAACGGCGGAGAGCTCTGGCAGGCAGGCAAGTCGTATGTGGTGTCGTGGCGCAACAGCGGTTTTCACAAGTGGATCGGTGCGCATTTGAAGCGCGCAGGCCGTGGACCGATGCTCCTTAATGGAGAAGATTCACTGCCGATCGGCACGTTTAAGGATACGGATAATTTTATGTTCACCGTGCCGCGCGAGGTGCTGTCGGGCGATGACTATCTCATCAAAATTATCAATTTTGATGATGTGTCACACGGCGTAGACGAGGCGGTTGATTTCAGCGATGCACCGTTCAGCATTTCAAACCCGTCGCCGACGCAGCCCGGGGTTGCGTATCCGGCGGAAAAAGAGGTTATCGAAATTACCTGTGATAGAGCTTCCTGCAACAAAGAACCCTTCATCACGGGGATTGACGGACCGACATCGCTTATGGTTGGTGAATCCGGCATATGGACAATAAAAGCATCTGACCCTGAAGGAGGGTGCCTCTACTATTACGTTATGGACTGGGGAGATAAGAGCAATGGAGAAGAAATCTTAGGCATGACTAATGGAGTGTGTCTTCAGGGCGTGACATTCACACACACCTATATGCAAAGCGGATACTACAAGGTACTCTTTCAAGTGAACGACCCCTCGGGCCGCATTACCCAAAGCGTGCAAGAAATAATCGTGAAATGAACTACCTCGCAGCTCTGCTGCGAGGTATTGTCCGAATAAAAAAATTTCATGAACAAAGACGTCGCCATTATCATCCTCGCCGTGCTTTTCCTCGCAAGCGTAGGGGGGCTTGTGTATTTTGCGCAAAAGGGGCCGGTGATTGTCGGCGGCGAGACCACGAAGGAGCTCTGCGGCGCGCTGCCGCTCTTTCGCGGGGCCATCGGCGGGGGCAGCGTTGCGCCGCAGACCATCGCGCGCGACATCTGCTACTTCGTGTTCGCGCACGAAAAGGGCGATAGCGCCATTTGCGCGAAGGTGAGTACCCCGGAATTTCAAGGCAACTGCTACTCTGCGCTCGCGGTCAAAACGGCGAACGCCGAGCTGTGCACGTCCGCATCCAATCCTCAAGCACGCGACGGCTGCTACAATGAAGTAGCGTATTCGCTCCGAAACCCTACGCTCTGCGAGAGCATACAAACTCCTGACGCGCGGGACAACTGCCTCTCCAACTACGCAGGCCGTGTTCAAGACGCGAGTGTCTGTCCGAGCATAAAAAACGAGCAGAGCCGCGATGGCTGCTATATAAATCAAGCATACCGAGACCCATCACTCTGCGAAAAAATTGTGGACGCGAACATGCGGCAGCAATGCAATAGCAATGTCGGTAGATGAAATCAACTTGTCCGGTCTCGACCTCGCGCCGAACGCCGCAGAGCGGAGTAGCGACGGGACACCTATACACAAAACCACGATCATCACTGTCGTGGCTCTTTTTGTGTTGGCCGCACTTGGCGGCGGCTATTTTTACTACCGCAGCATTTACCAACCGAGGGTGTATGTACAGACCATCGTGCCGCTCTACGAGAGCGCCGGTCTCCTCGGAAGTGAAGCTCCAGGAGAGCCAGCGCTCCAAGGCCCTTCCGGCCCGCTCGACTACACCGGCGCAGCAGAGGCAATCGCCGCGCGAGCACGGAAATTGACTGCCGCTCGTGCGGAAATTGCCACTCTCGAGCCGCCGAATGCGAAACTCGCTGGCTTTCACGCCGCGCTCCTTGATGTGCTTGACCGTGCCGCTGCTGCAAGCGCGGAGGCAGAAACCCATGCACGTTTTTTCGAGAAGCTCCTCAAGCTCAAAGAGGAGCTCGGCGCCATACACGAGACCGTCTCGACGCCAGAGCAACAGCAGAGCATCCGCACCGTTGGAGGGCTCTCTGATGCCTGGGTGCCGCATTTCACCAAAGCCAAAACGGTCGGCGCGGACGCATTCAATGTAAAGATCCGCGCGTTAGGAAAAGATGACACACAGATCGCCGGGATCGTCACTCTCTGGGACGAGATCGTGGCGGATATTGACTTCTTCATCGAGCTCTTCGGCTCGCTCCGCCCCGAAACCCGCCTCGAAAACCTGCAAACTGTCCTTACTCCGGCGCAAAATTCACGGGGTGAAAAAAGCTTCGGACATTTTGAGGAACTTATCAGGCAGATTGACGCGCTTACCGCCGCGCTCAGTGCCACGGTAGTACTCGATCTTGGCGTCTCTCTCGGCGAGGACGACATCGAGCTTAGCGAAAAAGCCTATCAGACGTACCGCGCGCTCGAGGATCTCAAGCGACGCTACCTACCCTGACCTTCCTATGGATACCCTCCCATCACGTCTCATACGCCTTCATCAGGGGACGATGGGGCTTTTCTCCCTCGCGCTCCTCTACCAGCTCTTCCACTGGATAGAACATGTGGTACAGGTCTACCAGCACTGGCTCCGCGGGATGCCAGCAGCCCAGTCGCACGGCATTTTGTTCTTTCTCGATTTCGAGTGGAATCACTTCGTGTTCAATACCGGCTACTTTATCGCACTCCTCGTCGTGCTCATCCTGATCATAACCAAACGGCAGGTATTCGACATACGCGCCTCCGCCCTCTGGCTTCTCGGCATCGGCACTGCCATACAAGGATACCACCAGATCGAGCACATAGTGAAAATATCCCAACACCTCGCGCGCGGATGTGAGCCGTGCCCGGGGATATCATCGGAAAAACCCTCGACGGGGTGTACCTTCATTTCACCCTGAACTCTCTCGTGCTCCTCCTGCCCTTGGCGGCGTTTCTCATCACTTTTGTCCCGCGCCTTATCCACAGGCCCCAAAATATCGCGCATGTTGCAGTGGTACAATAAAAGCGTCAAACTTTAATCACCCTCAAATGGCTTCACGCCAGCATTATTAATTTTATAATTTTACTTCGTCTATTGCTGACGCCGCCACCTCCACCGCGAATCTGGATACTTCCACCGGCAATTTTGTTGGGTATTCTGTGGTTCCTGAAGTTTCCGTTATTTTCGTCGTGAATCCATAGTCAAAGAGGATCAGACGCAAAAATTACTCGAAAGCTCACACGCAATTTCACTGGCGATCCCTATTTTCAAAGTAGGTGCGAACGTACCGGTTCGCCAGTGCTTTTGGGTATGGTCCGTAGAAGTATGAAGAAGAATATGTCTTTTTGTGTCACATCGTCCGCCGTTTTCTCGCTGTGTTTTGTAGTTCCCGGATTTTTGGTTTCGGCGGAAGACCACGATCCGTTTTCAGAAAATAACGTCGAGCTGCGTTCTCCGGGATTAACTCCTGATAGCTCGTTCTATTTTTTGGATACTCTCGGGGAAAAAATAAATAAGAATGAGCATCAACAAAAATATGATTCGTGACAACAAAAATAAATTTTTAGCAGTAATTGCTATTTCTCTACTGATAGTAGGGGGGGATCCGTCGCTCTTTTAGTACAGGCGCAAGCCCCGTGCGTTTCCTCCTTGAATATTCCTAACGACCCTCCATCCTATGGTCTTCTCGTGAGATCAAATCTTTCCTGTGCCACTTTTCAAATTAAGGGGCCTGTTGAATATTCGGGCGAAGGACTTTATTGGTCCAAGTTTGAGGCGCCACCAGGTATGTACACAATCACGTGGAGTTCCATTTCGGGCTATATCATGCCTCTATCCGAAACCAAAGAACTCAAAGAAGGCGGCGGGTTGCTCTTTCTTGGAAGTTATAACGAAGCAGGATATCCACAGGGGAAAGGAACGATCAAGGTTTATCTTCTTAACTCTTTTCCGCCTCCATACCCCGATTTTACCCTAAAAGGTCCTATGACTCTGACGGAAGAATTAAGTTCCAAGTGGGAAAGAGAGATGCCAGTCGGAACATATACTATAACCTATGAGGATTTGGATGATCACGGAGCACCTCCTCCCGAGACAAAAATACTTGAACGCAACGGCACCATTACTTTTGACGCGGCTTATGGTTCTCCCAAAGCCCACGTATTTACCATCGATTCCAAACCTTCTGGAGCAAAAGTGTATCTTGACGGATCATTGCTCGGAAACGCACCAATAAAAGCAAAAATTTCGCTGGACAGCACAAAACATGCTATTCGCTGTTCGCTCCATGGATATGAAGACTATAATTACTACGATTACAGAGCGCAGGAACCGGGTTCGACAACATATTCTATAGGCGCAAAGTGGACGTGCGCGATGGTTGCTCAAAAGGAACAGCCGAGGTCATCTGCAACGAAATCTCCTACTCCGCCGTCTCTTAAAAGCGTGTCAGAGGTTAAATTGAAAAGTGAGTTGATGCCGCCGCCCCAACCAGAAATTAACGAGCAGCTCTCATCTCCTCAAGCCGATACGCTACAAACTCCTCCTCGAAAACCGCAGGGATTTTTCTCTCGCATCTGGAGAGCCATACTTTCTATTTTTGGAAAGTGATTTGTTGTTACCAAACGTTTAGAAGCGATATTTATTACTCAATAAAGGTGAATTATGACAAAAAAACTAATGGTGCTAGTCATGATCGTGGTGATTCTGGGTGGATTGGGATATGTTGTGCTGAACAATAAAGAAACGGAACAAGACCCAAAACTGCTTATTGGCCTTTGGAAAACGGAAAGTTCGATTTTCCCCGATGGCGAATATTTGGAGATGAAAGAAACGGAGTTCTGTTCTGTTTGGCAAACTTTTCGAACAGACCCATATTTCCGCTGTTCAAAATATGCTCCCTATATTGTTTCTGGCAATCGGGTTGGATTCCTTCAGCCACCTCAACCAAATACTAAATGGGAAGTGACCGGCAATACACTTACCCTGTGGTCAGGTGGTGACAAGGGCGAAAAGAAATTATATGAGCGTGTAGATCCGAACGTTGCCCCGGCACAGACATCATTTCCTGAAGAGTCAATTTTCACTAGAGACTCAGATGGAAATCTCATGGTAAAGCCGACGCCCCTTTCTCAATCGCCAGTTTCCAGCAAAGACTCAGAAAAACCCAAAATAGTTTCGTTTAAAGCCAGCTCTCAGTCGGTGAAGACTGGCGGTGAAATATCATTTATGTGCTCTGCTACTGATAATTCAGGCTCTGTTCAGATTGCATTTGATATTGCTGGACTTATTGAGGGCGGTACTGCAAACGCATTCGAAGGGGGACCGTTCCGATCAAGCGGCGATTCGCACTCTTATACATACAAGCCGGCATTTGCGGGGAATTACAAAGTAACTTGTCAAGTGTCAGACGAGGCGCAAAATAAAACAGAATCCTCTATCTTATTTTCTGTAACTCCTTAATAATTTCAATACACTCGCGCAGCGCAACGACATCGGCATGCTCTGGGAAAATTATGTGTTCATCGAACGCCTAAAGAAGCAAGAATACCAAAGTATTTCGGCGAACAATTACTTTTGGCGCACCTACGACCAGCAGGAGATTGACCATGTCGAAGAACGCGAGGGCGCGCTCTTCGGCTACGAATTTTCCTGGGGCGAGAGGACAAAAAAGAAGCCGCCCCGCGCGTGGCTCGAGACATACCCGAACGCAACCTACGAGGTGATCAACCGCGACAACTACCTCGACTTTATTGCGTAGGAGTTTGTTGTCGCACGGTCTCCATCGGTACTTTATCCACAGGCGCGAGGGTGGCGCACGGATTGTAGGAGTATAATAGCACTGTCGAACCTTATTCGCTCAAAAATGGCTTCACGCCAGTATTATTAGTTTTCATAATTTTTACTCTACCGCGCCCTACCGCGCGGCCGTATTTTTATGCGTACCTTTTTTTGTGCACGCGCGCTCGCGAGCGCCATGATTATTGGCACCGTCATCTCTCCGATCGCGCCGCTCACTGCGCTCGCCGCGCACGTCGAGGATGATCCGTGGCACCGAGGCACCGCCGCGGGCGCGGAGCAGACGGCCTCTGCTCTCCTTGCGGTAAGCACCGCAAGCGGAAAAACGGAAACCGCTCCCTCCGGCATCAGCTCTGAGTGGAACTTTTCAGACGATGAAACAGAGCTCTACCACACCATACGTTTTCCCTTTGATCCGCCGCCTATATCCTTTCGCGTCTATTACAAGAAGCCCGGGGAGAGCGCCTTCACCCGCGTTGCGGAGTTTACGCTGCTCCCGACCTCCTGCGACACACAAGCGACCGTAAGCTCGTGGACCCTCCACAAACGCTGCAACGACTCCCGCTGGGAGATCAACTCCCCGCATCTTGCGCCATCCTCGTACACAGACGGCGAATATCGCTTCTACCTCTCGTCAATCAACGGCTCGGGCAAGGAACACCCGTCGCAGGAGTTTAGCTTGACGTATCCGACAACACCACCGAGCGAGCAGGTGAGTCAAACGAGCGCGGCGAGCCTCCAGTCGCAGCTTGACGCCGCGAAGGCAAAGGTCAATGAGCTTGTAGAGAAGCTCCAAAAGAGCGCGACGACGCCAAGCACGCCGACTCTCGCACCGGCTCCGTCACCGAGCTCGGCCGTGAGCACGCCTGCTCCGACGCCGACATCAGTAGTGCGGGAGGTCCCGACCATCACCCGCAACCTCTCGCGCGGTGCCTCAGGGGAGGATGTGAAAAAACTCCAGAAATTCCTTGCTCAAGACAAGAGCGTCTATCCAGAAGGGCTTGCCACGGGTTTTTATGGCGCGCTCACTGAGGCTGCGGTCAAACGCTTCCAGGAAAAGCACGGCGTTGAGGCGGCCGGCAGCATCGGGCCAAAAACGCGAGCGAAACTCTCCGAGCTTGCGACGGGTCAGCCGGGCGCACAGGCAGTCGGACGGAGCGAGCGGCCGATGCCACTCAGCGCTGTCGCCATTGGAAAGACTGCGATACGCGGCGCATCGGGTGAACATGTAAAAAAAGTTCAGGAATTTCTCGGAATGTTCCCAGAGATTTACCCGAACGGCCAGGCAACCGGCTACTTCGGCGAGCAGACGGAAAAAGCGGTGAAAAAATTCCAGGAGAAAGTTGGTCTCGCGCAAACGGGAGAAGTTGACGACAAGACAAAAGACACCCTCGATCGTCTCCTTGTTGCAGGAGAGAAGAAACAGCCGCCAAAAATTACTGACGTTACCCCGAGCTCCGGATCAGCCGGCATCACCGTTACCCTCTCCGGCCGCGGGTTTACCGACGAGGATAACGCCATCATGATGCGCGGGAAAATCGTGGCAACCGCCCTCAAAGCGTACGACAATAACTCCCAAATTGACTTTGTACTCACCTCGGACGCCCCATGCGCTCCGGGCTCGAAGAAGCCGTGCCCGATAAAGGTGGTGAACGCAAACGGCATTTCAAACGCAAAGCCCTTCAAGCTCGAGTCGTTCGTCTACACCCCGCCGGGACTAGACACAAACACCCCTCCCGAGCCGGAGCCCGCACCGCTCCCGGAGCCGGAGCCCATACCTCCGCCCCTCTCAGACACCGGCGCGCCGACTCGCTCAGACGGCTCTCCTTCGGGAGAGCTCGCGCACGGCACGAAGAGTGCGACGCTCTCGCTCACAACCGACGAAAACGCGACATGTAAGTATGCAAGCGTATCCGGTACGTCCTACTCTTCGATGACGCTCACGTTCTCGACGACCGGGAGCACGACGCACTCGACGAGCGTCTCCGGCCTTACGGACGGTACGTCATACAATTACTATGCGCGCTGCTCGGACAGCGCCGGGAACGTCAATGCGGATGATTACGCGATTTCGTTCAGCGTGGCAACCCCGCCAAAGCCCGTTATCACCATGCTCTCGCCGACGAAGGGCGTCGTCAGCACTGCTGTAACCATCACCGGCTCTGGCTTCACCACAACAGGCAACACGGTGAGCTTCGCTGGAACAGACGCTGCTACCAATCTTCCTTCCACCGACGGCAAAACACTTACCTTCAGTGTTCCAACGGGAACCACATGCACGATCGGCTCGACCTGCGCCGTCGCGGTGCGGAATGTGAACGGCACGAGCAACGAGAGCGCGTTTCTCCTCACGCAAAATATCGCGCCCGTGCAGGTTGTCTTCCCGAATGGGAACGAAAATCTCGTCCAGGGGGTTGACTTTACCTTAAGCTGGACCGGCGGCACGGACCGGGTAGACATTGTGCTCGTTGAAGAAGGCGCGACTCAAGGCGCGGACCCCGGCGCATTCATCGTCGGTTGGATTGCGCACGCCCAAAGCCCCAACAGCACGGTCAACTGGAACGTAAAAACCGTCTGCAGCGATGACGGGAGCGTCTGCACCGATGTTACGCCCGGGAAATACAAACTGATGGCGCTCTCGGAGGATGAACTCGGAGCACTGATGATCTGGGACGACGCAACCGAGAGTCCCGGCAACTGGGATCTCTCAAACAGCGCCTTCACGATAAGCCCGTCTGCAACGCTCACGGTTGTGGTCCCGAACGGCGGCGAGATCGGCTCGCAGAACTCGGCGTTCATCATCTGCTGGGCAACGATTGACCTCAAGAGTCAGGCCGTCAACATTCAACTGTTAAAGAACGGCGCGCTGTATCGGACAATCACCTCATATCGGCAAGCGTCTCCGAACGGCGCGTTCATCACGAACTGGCTCATCCCGGGCGACGTACCGGAAGGCGCGGACTACCAGATTAAAATTTCAGACGCGGCCGTGCCGCAAGTGAGCGACATGAGCGACAAGCCGTTCTCGATCACCGCCGCCACATCCGCGATTCGGGTCAATCAGCCAAACGGCAGCCCCTACAACTGGAGCGAAATTTGGTACTCCGGCTTTGACGGGCCAGTGAGCTGGTACAGCACCAACATTCTCTCGAAAACCGTACATATCAACCTTTGGAAGGGCGGGTTCTTCTACAGGAGCTTGGCGAGAGATGTCCCGCAGGCATACTACTGGAACGCTGGCACGAGCTATACCACCGGCTGGTTCTACACTCAGGTGAAAATCCCCGCCGACGTGCCGGCAGGCAAGGATTATAAAGTGGAAATCGTGGACGCCGCAAACCCCTCTATCCGCGATTTCAGCGACTATGATTTTGCCGTGGTGCAATACCCCTCATACCTCACCATAAAAGGCAAATTTACTGACTACCTCAATAAAACACCTATCGCAAATACACAAATCAGCACCTGGGACGGGTCGTATTCCTGGTACCAGGACAGCTCGAGAGCAAGCGGTGACTTTGCTTTGATCGCCACCACCTCAGACCTCCTGCTCTCGCGCGGGCACAGCTTTTGGGTGTATCCTTCGCGCTACGATTATAAGTATTGGCGAATCCAATCCAATTCCCTCGGGCTCTATGCATACGTCCAGGTCTTTCCGTTTATAGGCAAGAGCCTCGTTATCCCGCTCACGAGCGGAGACATCGACTTGGGGGAGCTTTCGTTCTGGCCATTCGTTGATTGGGGTTCTCTGGTCTCCGATATTCCGACGCGGTCAAGCATCAACTACCGCAGCGCGGAGACCGGACAATCAACGTCCAACTACTGGTACTATTCAAGCTTCTCGAACTCGCAATACCTCTGGAAGGCAATCCCGCAGGCGCTCGACGTATGGGCACGCATTGAGGACAAGCCGGGAAATGCCTACTACTCCCCGATGCTCGCTCTCCCGCAGAGCCCGGCCGTCCCATCGCAAACACTCGCCTTCTTCAACCGCGTTGCCGCGTGGGAACCGTACACGATCAGCGCGTACGCGTGGTATTATCCGCAGCTTCTCAAAATAGGAACGCCGCTCACCTATGGCAATGCGTATGCATACGGAGGCGTCGCACCATATACATGGAGCGTGCTCTCGGGGAGTCTGCCGCCGGGCGTAACGCTCTCTTCCTCCGGGGCAATCTCCGGAGCGGCGACGGAGGCCGGTGTGTTTGATTCGATTCTTTTGGTGCAGGATGCAAACAAGGTGCATGGCGTTACATCCCGACTTCGCTTTGATGTACGAACTGAGACCGGTGTGCAAGTGCCGACGATCAAAGTGACATACCCGCAGGCGCGGCAGGAAATGTATCCAGGCGGCACTTACTATATCCAGTGGGACAGCTTTGGCATCACGAGCAAGACGATAGTCCTTGACCTCTATAAAGGCGGCAGCTTCATCAAGAAAATTGCCGGATTCGCGCAGGGAACTGAGGGAGGAAGCTTCACCTATTACTGGAAGATACCGACCGACCTTGCGGGCGGCACGGATTACTCGGTGCGCGTATCAGATTCGAACAACACCGCTACCTATGGCGAATCTGACCTCTTCGTTATCCCGGCGCGAACCACCAGTTTCTACTGGAGTACATGGAAAGGAACCTACCTACCGTATGTCTGGTTCACGTATGCCACCTCGACCAACCCGTCAACCGTGAGCTATAAACTCTACGAGACGAAGTCAGGAGGAGCAGCACCAACGGTCGTGTCCACGTTTGGGACTCTGAATTGTAACCAGAGCCTGCTCTCCGGCGCATGGCGGTTGTACGTCTCATGTTACTACGGCTACGCTACGCCCCAATGGGCAATTCAGTACAACACATGGGCTTCAGCCTCGGCATTTTCACCCGCAGAATATACCTATGAACTGAAAGCCGTTGACAGCGCCGGCACAGAGAAATCAGTCGTCACCGCGAAAACACATGTGTTTGAAGCAGTTACTATCACGAGCCCGACCGGCAGCGATGCTCCCTTGAGCACCCAGGCCCCGACTTTCCGCTGGACCCTCCCCGGAGACTGGCCAAGTTTGCTCGAAAAACCGTACCAGATTTCAGTCTGGGACGCAGCGACCGGCAATTATATTCACTATATGTACGGATTGACGGCCCCGGGCGACTCTGCAGGATACAGAAAATATGATGGCCCGGCACTCGACCCGACGAAAAAATACGGCTTCATGGTGACCTATCAGAGGAGCGTCCTCGATCCGGCTACCGCCACGTATGTGGGCAACATCGCCATGAGCGCGACAACCACGAGCTTTTCAGTGGGACAGTAAAAAACCGGAGAACGACGAGACGATGAGACGTCCGATGTCCTCGTCGAGAACACGATCGAGTACTCGTGGGTATATGAGGTTTGAATCTCGAGATTAACGCACGAACGAATTGTTCATCAGCATAAAGCATGGTATCATGCATCTGGTTCTGAGCTCTTCTCAAGTCTGCATCAACTCCTCTTGAAAGGGTACGACGGTGGCAGCACAAAGTATTCTTGGCACGCATGAATTCTCCGATGAACGCCGCGGTTTTCACGCATTTATCGCCATTGATGACCTCACGCTCGGCCCAGCCCTTGGCGGCATACGGATGTATCCGTATCGCTGCCTTGAGGAAGCGCGCACGGACTGTGAACGCCTCGCGCGCGCCATGACCTTGAAGAGCGCTCTCGCCCGAGTGCCGCTTGGGGGCGGTAAAATGGTCGTCGTCGGCAACCCACTCACGGACAAAAAGGATGCGCTCTATCGCTTCGTCGCTGATTGTATCAACCCGCTCGGTGGTACCTACATCGCCGCCTGCGATGTTGGTTGGAACCCGCCCGACCTTCTCGCTCTTGGCAAACTCACCCCCTATGCTGCCCTGCCTCCCCGCAAAGGCATCTGTGATGACGATACCGCCGAGATGACCGCGACCGGCGTTGTCTTCGGCATACAGGCAGTAATCGAGCACTGCTGCGACACCCGCGAGATACGCGACCTCTGGTTTGCGCTTCAAGGTATCGGGAATGTTGGAAGACGCACGGGAATAAAGTTGTATCGAAGCGGTGCTGGCAATATTTTTATCTGCGACGACATCACAGAAAAAGTCCGGCTATTTAAACACGTCTGCCCTCGCGAAAATGTGGAGGTGAGTTCAACGGCAACGATCTACGACCAACCGGCTGACATCTTCGTCCCCTGCGCGCGCGGCGGCGTCCTCACCGAAGAAACAATCGAACGTCTCGCCGAGGCCGGCTTCTCGGCAGTTGCCGGCTCGGCGAACAACCAACTCGCCGAGCCGGAAGAGCACACCGCGGCGCTGCTCTACGAAAAGGACATCTGCTATGCGCCGGATTTCGTTATTAACGCCGGTGGCGTCATCGACTGCGCTGCAAAAATCGCCGGTAAGTACAGTAAGGAGAGCACGAAGGCAAAAGCGCTTGAAATCGGCCCGCGCCTTCTCGATATTTTCAAGCGTGCGAAGGCGGCCAATTGCTCCCCGCACACGATCGCCCTCGCCGATGCAGAGCGCATCCTTGGAGAAGCGCGAACAAAAAAAGTCACACCGCAAACCCCGCCCGTATCCCCCGCATGACACCTGCTCTGTTCTCCCGCCAACGCCCTGAACCCTCTCGGGTTCAGGGCGTAACTCAACTCTTTCCGAGCGGCGTCCCGTGTGTATAATGTACGCATGCCTAACGAAAACCTCCAACACATACGCCACTCTCTCGCGCATCTCCTTGCCGCGGCAGTACACGAGCTCTATCCTGAGGCCCTCCCCACAATAGGCCCCGCGACGGAGAGCGGCTTTTATTACGACTTCGACTGCGGCGAGACGCCGCTCTCTGCCGAGTCTCTTCCCGCGATTGAGGCCAAAATGCGCGAGCTGCTCCCCATCTGGGACGCTTTCGAACGCGAGGAGGTAAGCGAAAAACAAGCTCGAACCCATTTCAAAAACAACTCCTACAAACTCGAGCTCATTGACGAGATTGTCTCCCGCAACGAGCCGCTCACCCTCTATCACGCGGTCCCCTTTAAAACCTACAACCTACAACCTACAACCTTGTTTACCGACCTCTGCCGAGGCGGCCATGTCGAAGACGCGAGCGAGATCGCCCCGGAGAGTTTCGCCCTCTCCCACATCGCTGGCGCCTACTGGCGCGGGGACGAAAAAAATAAGATGTTGACGCGCATCTACGGCATTGCGTTCCACACAAAAGACGACCTCAACGCCCATCTCGCGATGCTCGAGGAAGCAAAAAAACGCGACCACAAAAAGCTCGGGCGCGAGCTTGACCTTTTCACTTTCTCGGAGACCGTTGGAAAAGGCTTGCCGCTCTGGACGCATAAAGGCACAACGATCCGGCGAGAACTGGAGCGCTTTATTGTCGATGAGGAAATACGTCGTGGCTACCTACACGTTTCTACCCCGGATATCGCACGGCTTGCCCTCTACGAAAAGTCCGGACACTACCCACACTACAAAGACTCCATGTATGCGCCGATAACCATCGACGACGAAAAATTTATGCTTCGGCCGATGACGTGCCCGCACCATTACGAACTCTATTTGCGTAAACAACACAGCTATCGGGATCTGCCGGTGCGCATTGCAGAGGTGGCAAAACTGTACCGCTACGAGCAGTCAGGAGAGCTCGCGGGGCTCCAGCGCGTGCGCGTTTTCAGCCTTGCCGACGCGCATATTATCTGTGCCACGGAGGAACAGGCAGGCGAAGAGATCACCGGAGCGCTCGATCTTATCGAATACGTCGCGGGCGTGTTCGGACTCAAGCAAGGCGAACATTTTTCTTACCGACTCTCGCTTGGAGACCGCGATGATGAAAAAAAATATTACAAGAATGACCAGGCATGGGACAAGGGCGAAACGCTCCTGCGTAATCTCTTAGAGAGCAGAAACTGTCGCTTCTACGAAGCGGAAAAAGAAGCGGCATTCTATGGGCCGAAGATAGATATTCAGATGAAAAACGTAAACGGTAAGGAGGACACGGCGTTTACCGTGCAGTACGACTTCTGCATGCCGGACCGATTTAATCTTACATACACGGACGCCGATGGTACTCTCAAGCGGCCGTTCGTGGTGCACCGCTCTTCGATCGGCGCAATCGAGAGAATCGTCGCATTCCTCATCGAACACTACGCCGGAGCATTTCCACTCTGGCTCTCTCCAGTGCAAGTACGTGTGCTCCCAATAGCAGAAACACACCGCGCGTGGGCACGAGAAGTATACGAGGCAATGCGCGAGGCCGATATCCGCGCCGAACTCGACGAGGCGGACGAGACCCTCGGCCGCCGCATCCGCGCTGCAAAACTCGAAAAACTGCCCTATTTCCTCGTCATTGGCGAAAAAGAAGTCGCCTCAAAAACCGCAACCCTCGAGAGTCGTGATTCGAACACGCACGACACCCTCCCCATCCCCGCCCTCCTCGAGCAGCTCCAATCCGAAATCCGCGAAAAAAAACACGCGTAAACGTGCGCGCGAAAACAGCCTCACTCCAGAGTGAGGCTGTTCGTGATGGACAAATTCGAAAGAGCTACCACATTTTACTTCAAACATCGATCGATGCTGTATTCTCTCCCACAGCCGATCGGCGCTATCGAGTAACCGTTCTCATCGCCGTAGGCAGGACCGATGAGTGATGGGGCACCAGGAACAACAGCTCGGAGCCAAAATCCATGCTTCCTGCTCAAATCCTCGAGTTCATCAACGAATGCTGCCATCCGGCTTCTCAGACTATGTCTCCAAGGAAGATGGGGCCACAGCGCCTCGGCAATAGAGCGCGCCAAGCCATGGTCGAGAACCTGCCGCGTGATACGAAGCGTCCTCTCGTCGATGTCACAAATCTCAAACACTGCTGCAAAGCCAGGTTCGTTCAGCTTGTCTTCAGTAACATAACCGCGAGCATCAAAATAAAGCCCCTCCGAGCACCGCACCACCGCATGCTGCACAACGCCTTGATGCATTAGCCCCACCAGAGGCCAGCCAGTCCCCAGATGCATCGCAATGGCGAACTCATAACATGCACCGTGTAAAAAACCGGCCAGTACATGCTCAAGCGCCTTTGCATTCTCCAAATCAATCTCTTGCACGTGCGTTGGCATTGTTTCTTCTCCTTTCAACTAAAAGTCTTTGCCGCTCCCTTTCCAAGACCACAGTACTACAATTCCTCGACTACGTCAAAAAAACGCGGCTGCACCGCACGGATGCGAGTGAAACGCGTTGGTCATCATACACCCCACCGCGTAGGAGCATTTGTTCTCGTCATAATAACTATGCGGCCGCATTTTTATTATGACGAAGTTCTCTGTCCTCTATCCTGTCCGCTATCCTCTCTCGCAGGCCTATCCGGTCTACCGCTCATTTCTTGTCGAGCTCCATTCTCAATTTTCTCGAACTCATTGCGGGTCCCGTCTGGTGACAACACTACACCTCCGCAAGCACCGCGCGGATGCGACGGATGCCAGAGGAGATAGCCTCTTCTTTTATAATTTTAAAGCGCGTGCCGCCCTCGCCGAGCTCGCGGGTGTTGCCAACATGCGGGCCGCCGCAGAATTCAAACGAGTAGAGGCCGTCGGCACGGCTCGCGCCCTCGCCGATTTTATACACCTTAACCTTCTCGCCGTACTGATCTTCAAAGAGCCCAATCGCGCCGCGACGCTTCGCTTCCTCAAGCGGGAGGATTTCAAACGCAACCGGAAGATCAGCGGCAATGCGCTCGTTTACTGCCCTCTCAACGCGCTCTAGCTCTTCTCTCGTCATCTTGCGCGGGTGCACGAAGTCAAACCGCAGCCGCTCGGGCGTGATGTTGCTTCCTTTCTGAAACACGTGCTCGCCGAGGACGTCGCGGAGCGCCTGGTGGAGGAGATGCGTCGCGGTGTGGTAACGCACCGACATCGCGGAGTGATCCGCAAGGCCGCCGTGAAATTTTTTTTCCGCACCGGCGCGGGAAGCGTCTTGGTGTGAGCGAAACTGCGCCTCAAATTCTTCGCGATCTATCGTAAACCCCTTCTCGTGCGCTAACTCGAGTGTCATCTCGAACGGGAATCCGTATGTCTGATAGAGATCGAACGCGGCGGTGCCGCTCGGGCCCTCCGCACTCATGCGCTCGAATTCTTTCAGCCCCCGCGCGAGCGTGAGGCGGAACTTTTCTTCCTCCTTCTGGATTTCCTCGCGGATGTCACGCGTCTGCTCTACGAGTACGGGGTACTTGTCGGCGTAGTGCTCGGCGACGAGCGGCACAAGCTCGTGGAGCGTATTCTCCTGCATGCCGAGGAGGTCCATGTGGCGCACAGCGCGGCGCAGAAGCCGCCGCACGAAGTACCCCTGCTCTTTATTGGCGGGTAGTATGCCATCAGCAATCATAAACACGGCGCCGCGCAGGTGATCGGCGACGACGCGGAACGAGAGCGTCAGCTGCTCGTTTCCTCCATAACGCGCCTCCATACGCGCTTCAATCCCATCAATAAGCGCGCGGAGCGTATCGATACGGAAGACATCAGGATCGCCCCCGGTGGCGGCAGTCATCCGCTCAAGCCCGCCGCCGAAGTCAACATTTTTTTGCGGTAGCTCGTCGAACCCGCCGTCTGCACGCTTTCGATACTGCATAAATACCGAGTTTCCGATCTCCATGAAGCGGCCGCAATCGCAATTCGGATGACAGTTCTCACCGAATCGCTTGTCGTGCATCGCACCGCTCGGATCAAAATCGAAAAACATCTCCGAGTCCGGCCCGCCTGGTTCTCCGGCAGGCATTTTCGCCGGATCCCCCATCCTGCTCCACCAATTTT
Organism: bacterium; assembly: GCA_030697645.1. Lineage (NCBI taxonomy): Bacteria > bacterium. The sequence goes on from JAUYPI010000002.1 coordinate 17,409, forward strand.
TCTTTGCGCCGTAGTAAAAAATGCGCTCGCCTGGCCTAATGCCGCGCTCGGAGCCAGCCTTCTCACTCCCGATCTCGGCGATTGCGGCGTCAATTCCTTTCTCTCGAAAAAGTTTCTGCCATATCTCTGCTGCCTCATCGTCTCTCCGAATGCCGCTCTCGGTGTCGCCGCCAAAAACCGTCACATAGAGCCGCGATGGGTCGAGGCCGATGCCGTGCTCGCCATCTGTTAAAAATTCAAAAAACCACTGAAGCTGCTCGGTTTTAAAATAGTCGCCGAGCGACCAGTTGCCGAGCATCTCAAAAAATGTGGTGTGACGATTGTCGCCGACCTCGTCTATATCTTCCGCACGGAAGCACTTCTGGGAGTTGACGAGCCTTTTCCCTGCAGGGTGCGGCTCGCCGAGAAGATACGGCAGCAAGGGCTGCATGCCGGAGCCGGTGAAAAGAGTGGTAGGGTCGTTTTCGGGCACAAGAAGCCCCGACGGGATCAGTGTGTGCCCCCGCTTCTCAAAAAATTCAAGATAGCGTTTTCTTACCGCTGCGGTTTGCATGCTGTGGATCACCTGTACAACACTCGGTGTCGCATAACATCATCTTGCCATCGGCTCTGTTTTTGCGTGCACGCGCAAGCGCGCGCTTTTCGGCTGCCGTTGGCGTAACTCCTTCACCACGCGCGGCATCTGACCCGAGTCAAGTCATACTCTTCCCGCGGCGTAAATCACGAGCTCACGGTCTCCGGTGAGTACCTTCGGCATAGTGACGGTTGCCATTTCGACAGTGTATCAAAAATATGCCGCGCGGAAAAGCTGGCTGGCTTGCAACATCTCCGCGGCGTGCGCGGTGCGTTACCCACATTGACGCGCGACGCACGCGCACCGTAGGCTAAACATGCGCGAGTCGTGATACGACAAGCCGATCAACGAACGTGCGCGAAAAAAATACGAACAACTTCAAAAAAGCCCTTCATTCTAAAATCAACAGAAGTATTGTATACTATGGTCACAAAACTCTCCCTCATTCGTTATTTATTATGGGAAACAAAATAGTACCAACCGACCCAAGAGAGTTAATGCGACTGGCAAAAGAGGGCGACGCTGATGCTTTTGGGAAGATTTATGAGCTGTATTTTACACCCGTTTTTCGCTATATTTATCTTCGGGTAAACAACAAACAGGACGCGGAAGATTTGGCCCAAGTCGTATTTCTGAAAGTGTATGCATCAATTTCTCGATTTGAAGAGCAGGGTAAGTCGCCCCTCTCCTATTTTTTCACCGTGGCGAGAAACACCATCATAGACCACTGGCGGAAGAAAAAAGACGTCTTGTTCGAAAATCAAGAAGAATATACTGCTCAAACAGACAGTCGCACAGAGAACCCGGATGATGTGATCCAAAAAAACGAAACCGAGAACATGCTACGTCGAGCCATCCAAGAATTAACCGAAGAGCAGCAAAGCGTGATTATTCTCAAGTTTATTAATGATTTTTCAAACAAAGAAATTAGCACCATGTTGCAAAAAAAGGAAGAAACCATTCGTCAGATCCAGTGTCGCGCTATAAAAACGCTTCGTCAACATCTCAAAAAATATGGATGAAGATACGTATGCAGAAAAAATAATAGGTCAGGTTTTAACGCTTGTGGAAAGCGGGCAATCGATGCCTGAAATTATAACGCTATTGCCGGAACATGAAAAAGAAGTGGTAGAAATATTTCAGGTTCTTAATATACTTACCGTCCACAAGGAGAGGGCGACGCCTCCCGAAGCAATTTTGGAAAAAATTATTGCCAACCTCCCAACAACCAAAACTGTCACAAAAAAGGAACTGGGTCGTTATTTGTATCGAGGTGAGCAAGCGGTGGGCGGTTTCGCTCGACGCAATGGTCGACACCAAGAAATTACCATAAAAACCAAAATTGACAATCTCATGACTATAAACTGGAAACTGTGGGCGCCGCTCGGCATCGCAACACTCGTAGCGATTGTCGTGCTCGGCTCTTCTCAGTTTGGGACGCAAGCGCCCTACACGCCAATTGCCGAAGAAACGTCAACGCCGACTGTTTCGGGAAAACAACCGATTACTGTGATGCCAGCGAGTGGCAATGTTGATGATGCGGTGAATGCAATTCTTCTCGCTGTTTCTGACGAGCAGGCATTGTTTGCCGATACGGAAAAAGATCTCGCACTGGTTACCGCAGACAGTCAAGCGATCAATGATTTTGGTCAATCATACAATGAAAATGAATTCTAACAAATTCCTTACCGGCGTTCTTGGGACGGCGATCGCGATTAATCTTCTTTCACCCGTTTTAGTTTTTGCCCAGAAAACTCCATCATCGGGAGGGTTCTGTGCCAAAGTTGATGAAGTAACTTCGCGAATTGACCAGCGAATGGCTAATCGGGAGGCACAACTTCAAACAAAACGTCAGGAGCGATCGGATAACCTTGCAACGCGAAAGAGCGAGCGGGACGCACAAAGAGCGAAAAACCGATCCGCGCGAGACACAAATCGCGAGGAGCATTACGCCAAACTAGAAGCGCGAGCAACTACTGACGAGCAAAAGCAGGCGGTTGCGGCGTTCAAGGCGGCGGTTGAAGCAGCGGTAAGTACGCGCAAGGCAGCAGTTGACGCGACGATAAGCGCGTTTAGACTGAGTGTGGATGAAGCTGTTGCGTCACGAAAATCTTCGGTTGATACGGCAATAAGTACGTTTACGAGCGCAACAACTGTAGCCGTTGATCACGCGAAAGCTGACTGTGCCGCAGGGGTTGATTCCAAGACCGCTCGCGAGACATTCCGAACCAGCATGAAAGCAGCGCAGGATACATTCAAAAGCGATCGACAAGCGATTGAAAAGTTAAAGGATTCGCTTGAACCGATCCGTACCGCAAGAAAACAATCAATGGATACAGCCATCGCCGACTTCAAGGCGGTAATGGAACAAGCGCGCGCTGACCTTAAAGCCGCGTTTCAAACAACTCAGTAAAACACAACTTTCTCTTTGTGCGGGAGTAAAAAAAATTCCTTGCAAAAGAGATATGCAAAAACAAACTCGGCTAAAAACCGAGTTTGTTTTTGTGTGAATACTATCGATATGTAGAAAAAACGAAACGGACTACCGATGGCGGTTCGTTTTGTTTTTGCGCGATGCGAGATACGAGAATCGAACTCGTGCCTATTGCTTGGGAAGCAATCGTTCTGCCACTAAACTAATCTCGCGTATACGTTTCGCTGGTAACGCCGCGCATGATGTCCCGTAGCCAGCCGAAGACCGAGCGCTGCTCATTATGTCGCGGCTCTAGGTTAGTTTCCGTCTTTTTGTCGAGAATAACGACGAGCTGTTCGTCTTCCTTCGCAACACGAAATTTTCTCCGGAGCTCCTCCTCCAACCCGCGCGTCTCACCGAGAGCCGCAAGCTCCTCGCGGAGCTCTCGCTCTCGCGCGGCAAACGAGGCCGCCTCGGCGCTCTCGTCCTCGAATCGCGTGCGGGCGAGCTCCTCGGTCTCTCTCATCCGCGCTGCAGCCCTGCCAAAAACGAAGACGAGTCCAAACGCAAGTACGACTACAGCCCAAAGCAGCACCCGCCTCCTCGCCCCCGCTCTCCGCCCCTCTTGGAATCGTCCCATGGTGTAGTGTATTATGTATGCACGAAGTTTGGCACGCAACCGTCGTTTAAGCCGCCCCTAGCGTGAATTACGAAATGCCTTTTCGGAGACTCCGCAGGCGCGAAGCTCGGTTCTGTCAAGACCCCATCAGGGGCTCTTGACAGATTCGCGCCGAGGACAGAACGAGGCAGCCGCAGGAGCTGCCGAGTGTGCTCCGAAAAGGCAGTTTCGTAATTCACGCCCTCTCTCTATGTTTTTCAACGCCAAAAGACAAAAAGCGCTCAGAATCGCGTGGATGGTCATCGGCATCCTTGTGATGGTCAGCATGGTACTTTTGTATACGCCCATATTTGGGCAATAGCCGGACGAGCAGCAAGCGACAAGCGGCAGGCAGTAAGCACACGTCTCAAAATCCGAAGCACGAAATCCGAAACAAATCCGAATGACCAAAATTCAAATACTCGAAACACGACGGCCGTGTTTTGAACATTCGAGCATTGTGATTTCGATATTCGGATTTCGGATTTAAAACGTGACGTTACATGCCGCTTACTGCATGATGCTTGCTGCCCGCTTACGCCTTCGGCCTGAGCATTTTGAGAAATACGTCGTGTGGAATTTCGACGCGCCCGCGCGAGAGCATTTTCTTCTTCCCCTTTTTCTGCTTTTCGAGGAGTTTCATCTTGCGCGTGACGTCGCCGCCGTAGAGCTTCGCGGTGACATCTTTGCGCAGCGCCGGGAGCGTGCGCGAGGAAATTATCCGTCCAAGCGCTTTTGCTTGTATCTTCGTCACAAAAAGCTGGCGCGGCAGGATCGCGTGCAGTCGCTCGACTACCTCCTCGGCATCCTCCTCGACCCTCGCGCGTCCGACGACGCGCGAGAGCGCGGGCACTACCTCCTCGGCAACGGCGATGTCAAGCCGGACGACGTCAGCCGGGCGCTCGCCCCCGCTCTCATAAGAGAGAGAGGCGTAGCCGGACGTTACGCTCTTGAGCGAATCAAAAAATCCGCGCATGAGCTCGCGCAGCGGCAGCTCTAGAGCGAGCGATATCCGGCCCTCGCCGAAGGTCTCCGTCTCCCCTACCTCGGCCTCGTGGGTATGGAGCAGGCGAAGCACCGCTCCGAGGTACTCTTGTGGGAGGATAATCCGAGAGCGTACCCACGGCTCGCGTACCTCGGCCGTTGTTCCATCGTCCGGAAACTGCGAGGGTGTATGAATGCTTCGCGTCACGCCTTTTCGATCAGTTATTGAATACACAACGGACGGCATCGTTGTTATGAGTGAGAGGTGCGCTTCGCGCCGCAGACGCTCAGAGACAATCTCAAGGTGGAGCATCCCGAGGAGACCACAGCGGAAGCCGCGTCCGAGCGAGTGCGAGTACTCCTCCTCGTATGAGATCGAGGAGTCAGAGAGTTTGAGCCGCGCGAGCGCGCGGGAGAGCGCAGGAAAATCGTCCTGGCTTTCAGGATAGAATGATGCCCAAACAACCGGTCGCGGTGGCTTGTAGCCGGAGAGGGCGGCGAGCGGACGCTCTGCAGAGAGAACGGTGTCACCAACGAGAGCGACGCCCGGCTCTTTGATGCCGGTCACAATGTAGCCGATCTCACCGGCCGAGAGGGTATCAGAGCGAGTGAGCTCAGGCGTGAAAATCCCGACTTCGTTTGGCTTAAACACACGCCCCGCAGCGGAGAGCTTAAGCGCATCCCCGGCGCGAACCACGCCGTCAAAGACGCGCACGTAGAGGATAACGCCCTGGTGCTCCGAATACTCGAAGTCAAAAATGAGCGCGCGGAAGCTTGTATTTTGTATCTTGTATTTTGTATCTTGTATTTTGTTTTCTTCAGCCGATGCTGGCGGAGGCACTCTGGCAACGATAGCAGCGAGAAGCTCGTCCACGCCAACGCCCGTTTTGCCCGACGTCTCAAGTATCTCCATCTCGGCAATACCACTGATGCGGCCGAGTTCGTGCTTCGCCTCCCCGATACGCGCGAGCGGCGAATCTATTTTGTTCACGACCGGAATTATGGCGAGTCCGAGTTCGCGCGCCATCGCGAGCGTGGTGAGCGTCTGCGCCTGGACCCCCTGCGTCGCGTCCACAAGCAGCACTGCCCCCTCGACGGCCCTGAGCGCGCGAGAAACTTCGTAGGAGAAATCTATGTGCCCGGGCGTGTCAATCAGGTTCAGAATGTACTCACATTCATCGCCCGTGTTTTTGGTATTCGAATTTTGAATTTCGAATTTGTTTCGGATTTCGATATTCGGATTTCGGATTTCCGCATGCGCTTGAGCGCGCCAGCGCATGCGGACCGGTGCCATCTTTATCGTGATCCCCCGCTCCCGCTCGAGCGCCATCTGGTCGAGCACTTGCTCGCGCATCCGGCGCTTCTCAATCGTCCCCGTTGCCTCAAGCAACCGATCGGCAAGCGTCGACTTGCCGTGGTCAATATGCGCGATTATCGAAAAATTACGAATGTGAGAAGTCTCGGTCATAGCGGCTATGATACCATGGTATCGTCTAGAGCTGACGGGTGCTTATCAAAAAACGAAACGTTTCGATTTTGCGACCAAAAAACGAGAGGCAGCCCACGTTAAAAATGCACAGCTGCACCGCGTATGCGGTGCAGCTGTGCATAACCACTGTGCAGCGGGTCTCAGTTGCCAAGATTATCCTACGCGCGCACAAGCGTTTGGCGAGCGGTATTCCGAACGATGCTTTTGATCATCTTTGCCGTTGCCCACAGAGCGACCGTCCCTGTCGCAAGGACGAGTGCCTGGACTGCAGTTTCGGTATTGAAAAACGCGCGCTCGAAAAATGACGCAATCTCGCCAGCGTAGTTCTTCGGCATGTTCGCCCAGACATGACCCAGAGATACCCGAAGCATGGTCTGCCAGAGCAAAAAGGCGAATAAATAGATCCGGAGCGCCGCCATGCTCGTTGCCCTGCGGAGCACAAAGAGCGCCCAGACGCGGCGCATAATGCTTGATTGAAGATTCTTGTCCATAAAAAACAAAGTTACGCTAATAATTAATATCGAAATAAGACAAAATGAGATGCAATCCAACCTCAAAGTTCACTCCTGCCTTTCGCGAGAACGTGTGCAGTTTTTCGAAACGCCGCCTTCGCGCGATGCATTCGTGTCTTCACGGCACCGACAGAAACCCCCTCCTCGTCCGCGATCTCCTGCTGGCTCCTGCCGTCGAGAAAATAACGAGAAAGCACGCGGCGGAAGGGTTCGGCAACCTGCTCGAGGATAACCCCTACATAATCGGCATTCTCCATGTCGTCAAGAAAGCGCCCGCGGTCGGCGAGTACCGCCTCAAGCTCCGGCGAGAGTGGCGTGGTTTGGAGCGCGGCACGCTTGCGCTTCTGGTAGTGCGTGAAGCTCGTGTTCATCAAAATCTTGTACGCCCAGGATGAAAACGACGCGCCCTCCTGCTTCTCAAAGCGGCCCGCGTAACGGTAAATTTTTACAAACGTCTCTTGCACGACATCTCGCGCTTCCTCATGGTCGCCCACAACCTGCGCGGCCTTGCGCAAAAACGCCGCCTGGTAACGCTCGAGGATGACGGAAAAAAGCGACGGGTGGGAGAGCGCGCGCACCAGTACCTCCTCGTCGCTCAAAGTAGCCACTGTCACTCCGTCCCCCTCTCCGGGAGTTGGCTCAAGCAAATGCATAGACTCATACTACCCTACCCTCCTCCTCCCTGCAACTGCAGCACGGGCAGGGAGGTTGCATCGAGAACCGCTCTACGCTACCATACCACAATGCTCAGCTACAACGACATCCTGCCAAAAAAGTATATTATCCTCGACGGCGAGCCTTACGAGGTACTCGCGGCGCATGTCTTCCGCAAGCAGCAGCGCAAGCCAGTAAACCAAACCAAGCTCAAGAACCTGCGCACCGGCAAGGTCACCGAGCGCTCCTTTCACCAGTCAGAAACGGTCGAGGAGGCGGAGATCGAGAAGCGCGACGTGCTCTACCTCTACAACAACCGCGGCGAGTGGTGGTTCTCGGAGAGCGCGGACAGAAGCAAGCGCTTCCGTCTGCCGCAGAGTCTCATCGGCGAGGCAGCGCGTTTCCTCATACCGAACTCCCCGATCTCAATCGCGGACTTCAAGGGCGAACCGCTCGGTGTTGCGCTTCCGATAAAAATGGATCTTCGCGTCACCGAGGCGCCGCCTGCAGTGCGCGGAAACACCGCCCAGGGCGCAACGAAGCAAGTAACACTCGAGGGCGGTGCCGTCGTTACAGCGCCGCTCTTCATCGAGCAAGGCGACATTGTGCGCGTCAATACCGAAACCGGCCAGTACGTCGAGCGCGTGGAGAAAAAGTAACGCGCCCTCAAAAATCTACCGCGTAACGTACGGCAACAGCCCCATGTATCGCGCGCGCTTCACGGCACGCGCGAGTTCGCGTTGCATCGTCGCGGAGAGTCCCGTATAGGGCCTTGAGCTGATGCGCCCATGCGGAGTCAGAAACTTCTTGAGAAGCTCCGTATCCTTATAATCTATGATCTTGAGATTCCGCGGGGAAAAGGTTTGTTGTGATTGAAGTGGCATAGTGTCAGCAAATGATTAGTTAAGCACAAAAAACGTGGAGGGTGACAGCCCGAGCAAAATTTTCAATTTTCAATTTTCAATAAATTTTCAATGTCTCAATCCTCAATGACGGACGGATGACGGCGTGTTTGAAAATTGTAAAATTGAAAATTGTAAATTAAAACGGTATATCCTCTGGATTCACTTCCTCCTCCGGATACTGGATCGCGGGAATTGCTTCGTCGCGGGGGGCAGCCGATGCGGCCTGCTGCGAGACATGCCCATTCTGCGGTGTACCGGGAACGCTACTGCCTTGCCGTGCCTCTCCTCCGCCTCCGCTATAACCCGGCCTCGGCCCAAACTGCACTCGCTCGGCAACGATCTCGGTGCGGTAGCGCTTCTGGCCATCCTGCCCGTCCCAACTGCGGGTCTGGATACGTCCCTCAATGAGTGCGCTCGAGCCCTTGCGCAAATACTGCGCGACCAGCTCCCCCTGTCTTCCGAACACGACGATATTATGGAACTCCACCCCCTCTTTCTTGTTGCCTTCGCTGTCGCGCCACACGCGATTCGTCGCGAGCCCAAACGTCGCCACTTGCACACCGGAGGGAATGGCCCGGAGCTCCGGGTCGCGAGTCAGATTGCCGATAAGAAAGATTTTGTTCAGATACATAACAAAAATTTTCAATTTACAATTTACAATTTTCAATGACGGACGACGTCGTGTTTGAAAATTGAGTAATTGAAAATTGATTGAAAATTAGAAATTGAAAATTGAAAATTAGATTATAGAACTCTAAACGCCTGCATACTAGCACCTCACATTTACACATAGGATCTCGTTGCAACATTATTCAATAATGAGCTCTTCGATCGTCCGATCCAACTCCTCGTCCGTCATCGCGGGTAGCGGCACTGCGGGAGTTGCGGCAGCTCCCTCTACCGGCTTCAGGAGCTTCTCACCGAGCGGCCGGCGCAGGAGCGAGCTCCGCAGGCGCTTCGGCGGCATGGCGACTACCTCCTTCGGCGCGTGGACGCAGAGAAAGCGCACGATCCGCTCGTCTTTCTTCAGCACCTCGGCAATCGCCTCGACGCGGCTGCTCTCACACGCAAACTTCACCCACCCGAAATACCCCTGATTCACCCGAACGCGCCCGCCCGCCGTCTCGCGGCGCATTTCGTATGCGAGCGGTTTCTTCACGGGAAAACCGTCCACAAACCCACTGCCGCCCTGCCCTTCGAGAACGTCTTTGATGCTCGTCACGACTCCCGCCACATCCTCCTCCGCAATCGTCGGCACCAAAAGATACCCGAGCTCGTATGAGACGAGCTCGTCTGGGTCCACATCCGCCACAGCTATGGATTTTTCCTTGCCCTTCTCTTTTGTCCGCGGCATGAAGACAGGGTACCATATGCCGAAACAAGCATCAAGCGGCATGCAGCAAGCAAACGAACTGTCTTCGTGCACGGTACGCCTGGACTCCGTGGTACGCGCATAATTCTTATTGCTGAAAGCGCCTGCTATGCGCTATGCTCGACACAGAGTCCTTTCGACAAAAGGCCATGAAAGTAACGACGCAAACAAAAACGAAGGAGGAAAACCACATGGCGTCCTTACCGCAAGTCCTGATCATTGAGCTTGGTTCCCAATATACGCTGCTGATCGAGCGGACGCTGCGAGAGCTCGGAGTACGTTCCGCTATCCTCGCACCCGCGCACGCCTTGGCGTGGCTCAAAAAAAATCCTGTAAGAGCGGTGATCCTCTCCGGCGGATCGTCAAGTGTCTATGACAACGATGCGCCGCAGCCGCCGAAGGACCTGCTCTCGCTCGTGCACGAGGACGGTCAACCGATTGCCGTACTTGGTATTTGCTATGGCATGCAGTGGCTCTCGCAGACGCTCGGCGGCAAGGTACAAGCGGTGCTCGGCAATCGTGAATATGGCGAAACGAAGATCGAGCTCACTCGGGCGAGCCACCCCTTCTTTGCCAGCACGCCTCGAGAACAGACAGTCTGGATGAGCCACGGCGATTCCGTCATCTCGCTTCCCGAAGGTTTCAATGTCCTCGCATACAGCGATGCTGGCACGATTGCCGCGATGCAAAACGGCTCTGTGTGGGGTGTCCAATTCCACCCCGAGGTAGTGCACACGCCGCACGGCAAGACCATGCTCGCGAACTTCCTACAATTCGCGCTCTGTGAGAAGGACTGGACACCGCCATCAGTTGTCACTTCGATTCAAGAGGGCGTAGGAGCGCGGCTCGGCAATGAACGCGTAATCTTCGGTTTCAGCGGAGGCGTAGATTCCACGACGGTATCGGCGATGCTCGCGCCAGTGCTCAAAGAAAAACTGCTCGCAGTCACGATTGATGGCGGACAGCTGCGTGAAGGAGAACTTGACGAAATCCGGCAGCATGCGGGTGCCGCCAACGTGAGCCTACGCATCATGGACGCTCGCCGAGAGTTTCAGGAAGCGATGACAAACTTTGTGCATGTTGCTGAGAAGTGGACCTGGCCCGTGAAGCTCTGCGTACGCCTTCTCAATGTGCTCGCCAGGCACATCGCCGGGTACAAAGGTGTGGTTGACGCAGAAGAGAAGCGTCGTCGTTTCAGAGAGGTCTACACGTCGCTTCTCGTACGGGCGGCACATGACTTTGGAGCGCACGCTCTGCTTCAAGGCACGCTGGCTCCAGACAGAATCGAGTCGGGTGCCACAGGTGGCGCGATGATCAAATCCCACCACAACGTCGGGCTCCGGCTGGGGAACCTCCTCGAGTTGCATCCGGTTGATCATTTGTTCAAATACGAAGTTCGGGCTCTCGCGAGGGAGATCGGACTGCCAGAGCGCATCTGGCGTCGCCAGCCATTTCCCGGCCCCGGTCTTTTCCTACGCGTTGTCGGAGTGCCGGCAACCCCGGAGAAGCTCGATATCGTCCGCTGGGCCGATGCGCGAGTGCGCGAAATTACCGAGCGACACGGCGTCTATAACACACTCTCACAACTCGTTGTCGCCTATATCGGCGTGAACACCGTCGGTGTCAAGGGCGACGGCCGGGCGTACGGCGGCGCCATCGTCGTTCGTGCCGTCGAGACCACTGACTTCATGACTGCCCGCGGCGTCCACTTCTCGGAGGCGCTTGAAGACGAAATCTCGAGAGTCCTCACCCGCAGTCCTGCAATCGTGCGTGTCTGGTACGATCCAACAAACAAGCCTCCCGCAACGACGGAATTTGAGTAATTCAAGACCGTCTCACGCGCTGTTCTGCCCCCGGCAGAACAGCGCGCTTTTGTCTCAAAACGGACTTTGGTTCCAAAAGGACGGGGTTTAGTTTTTTGGTTGCTGCCGCAAAAGCCCTCCCCACTCAACGAGCGTGAAGCCCGTCCGCCGGGGTGCCCGCAGAACTTGCGGTGGAATCTCCTGCCGCTCACTCAGTCCTTCAAACACAAGAAAGACGCGGATCGAAGTATCCGGAGCCGGCACAACGTCAAGCGCCGCAAGCTTGTCCATATCTCGTGTACCGAGCCATGTGAGACGAGTAAGGGGAGTCGTCGGCATCAGGGGAAGCCAGAAGTCGAGGAAATCATCAACTTCACGCCCAATGAGGCCAAGTTTGCCGAGGTGATCTCGCAGCGTTGCTTCAACTTCCTCACGCGCAACCACAAAGCCAGACGATATACTCGGAAATTCCCCGCGTCCTAAGCCATCCCAAAACAAGGAGGGGTACTCCGCTCCCTCGTGCACGAGTGCCCCATCCGGAGCAGCGACAACGCTCCATCCGTCGTTATATGGAGGATCTGACTCCCGGATATCTGCGCCAACGCGTACACGCACCGCCGTTTCTTTCTCTGGATACAAGTAGATTACTGGCTTTGCGCACTCGACAGCCGGGCCGTATGACACACTGCTAAAGATGATGTAACGGCCAAAACCATTCTTGTACAAAAATACGCCATGATTTGCAACAAATTCCTCAAGGGTGAACGGCGCGCTCACGCCCGTGCCTGCCTTTTCATCATACACGTATCGTGCCCCGCCTGAAGCCGCATAATACGCGGCCGGTATCGGATGTCGTACATCTTTAAAATCGTAGACCGTTCGTCCGTCGTTCGTCACGCCCGCAATTTTTAACTGCGTATCAGAAACTGTGCCGGCAGCCGCGACCGAAACAGCGCCAAACCCGCCGCAACCTCCTGTCCCATCACCACGATATGCCTCTTTGTTCCGAGAGCCGTCAAGCCAAACCACTGCCGGAACCCGGTCGTCCGTAACGAAAATCGGCCGTGCTCCATACTCTACCGCAAGCCCGCCAGGAAGGCGCACCACATACGACTCCTGCACATAAACTTCCTCGTCAATCACTCTCGTTCTCCGAAAGACCGGGCCAAGATCGCTCTCTGTCTCAAAAACCAACGAGTCGCTAAATCCAACAGGTCTCTCGCTCTCAGATGCATAAGGAAATTTATACTGAGCGAAAAACGTCTGCCCGAAACCTAAACGCACATAACGCTCTCCCATCAGCGTGATCTCCTCCGGTGCCGCAAGCGCCTGGTATATCGTCTTATTGTCCACGACTATCAAACCACTCAATCCTACTGATCCTTTACCGTCCGGCACATAGCTCGAGTGCAGCGCGATCGCACGGTAGCCGGTTGTGTTGCCAACAAATAAAATCCGATCATCTCCCAAACACGGGCCCTCGCATCCCAGCGTGGTGGCGACGATGTCTTGATCGCCATCGCGACCGATTCGGTAATACAACTGCTTTGTGTTTGCGAAATAGTCGTCTCGATAAGATGAATGTGTAATAAGCCCAAGGTCGCCGACCAGCTCAGGGTGGGGAAGCCACGTCACACCAGCCTCTTGCGACCTGTCGCTGTAATAGCGCTGGTAATCCTCGGTGTCTTCCGGGATAAGCGGGTACGCTTGCACACCGTGACCTTTCGGCTCTGCGACAAAACCATCAGGTATGCGTTCGAGCTCTAGTAGCCAGGGAGGTTGGGTTACTCCATTTGGAGCAGGTTTGGGGCCGCGAGAGCCGCCCAAGACAAAGAAAGTCGCCGTGCCGAGCACGCTAACGGCGCATAACGCAATGGCAAGAACAATTGGTATTTTCTTGTTCATATTTCGCACTGTAACATACTAGTGCGCGGGGAAAAAGTAACTCGTCCCCTCGCTCGAGGTCGTACTGAAAGCCCTCCACACATCATCAATCTCGGCAAGGATCTCTTTTTTTCGCTCTCCTCTCATGAAAGCAGGCCGGTAGCGCTTTTGTTGAACCGGAAGCGGGAAAATACTGAGTCCGCCCTCACGGAACGCGCCAAAAAGAAGCAACCCCTCCTGTGTGTCTTCGGAAAACTCCTGGTCGAAGATAAGGTTGCCAAGTGAATACACAATCGGTTTGTTTTTATATACCGCCACATCCTGAATAACGTGCGGGTGCGAACCGACGACGAGATCGGCTCCCGCGTCTATCCAGGCATGCGCAAGGTCCTCCTCGAGAGTCGCGTGTTCCACCGCATACTCAATGCCCCAATGTGGAAAGACGATGACGCGGTTCGACTCATCAGTAGCATATTTCTCTATAACGGACGTAATGTCCGGAACCTCAACCAGGAGATGGACCCCGATGAATACAAGGTTGATGCCTTGCCCGCGCACGAGAGCGACATCGTCGACCGAGTCTTCGCCCGGGCCTCCTATCCACATAATATCGTTCTCCGCGAGAATCTGGCGCGTCGTCACAAGACCACCCGCGCCTCCATTGCTCGCATGATTGTTCGCGAGACTCACGATGTTGACTCTGAGGTGCTGCAACACCTCTACGGTCTCGGGTGGAAATAAAAATGTCATGGTACCCGGGCGCACATCAGGCAGTATGGGTTCGCGACTCACGGCGCCTTCAAGATTGACCAGGGCTGCGTCGACTCCCCAAAATACCCGCTCGCCAAGTCCCCGCGCGACTTCAAGGAGGTCGCGTCCGTAGCGTTTCGCTACGCCGCGCGCGAGCATCACGTCTCCACCAACCGCAAATGTTGCGAAGTCTTCCTGCTCTGTAGGCACGCCGCTCTCGTACCAACCAAAAATGTGCGACGTGGTTTCTCCCTCCCTCTCAGAGACGATCACCCCGGAGTTGGTGTGTGAAAAAGTATGAAATCGCGGCGTCTCCTGCGTCCGGGCCCAGAGCGCAAGTACTGCAAGCGCGGCCGGAGAATCTACCTCGGCCTTATGCAGCAATTGGGGCGCATCGAGCATTCGCAGCGCGCGAAGACTCACTGCGTCATGGAGATCAGCGAGTAGTGCTGGCTGGTCGTGAGAAAAATCTACGGACGCTACCATGAGACAGCGCGCGCAATGGTCTGCGAGGATAGCAACGAGTGCGTCGAGCTCGCCTGCCGTGGCGCTCATCTTGAAAATGAGCGGTACAATTCGAGAGCGCGGAAACGTTTCCTTAATGTCGCGAAGCAGAAGGTGCACCCCATGCTCGGTAACGAAGCTCTCGGGGCGAAGTGTGACGCCCCCACCAGAGACCAACCGTTCGATGAGCTCGACGTTCGGTTCAATGACGCCAGAGGCAGTCTCCCAGGGCTCGAGCGTACTCTGTATCGGCTCAGTCCCGAGCTCAAAATGATTCGGCGAGAGAAGGACGATAGTATCTGGCTCGCGATCTCGGGTCCGCGCTACATCGGCAAACAAGGCGCGCCGCACGTCCTTGACTATGTCGTGGTGAGGCACCACTAAGCCCGAAATGCGCCGACGCTCGAATTCGTACAAAGACGAGTCTCGATGGGGACCTCGCGCATATAGCAACAAGAGCACACCCGCCGCCACTGCCGCTACTATGGTTGCAGAGCGCCTCATCTTTAGATACTTCAGCATACACCGGATAAGGGTACCACACCGACAGGTGTCCACGCGTGTCTCACCCGAGCCCAAAAACACGCCCGGCATTTAGGGCGAGTGCCTCGCGGACCCGGGTCTCGTCCTCGCCGCGGATGAGAGCGATGCGAGCGACGACCTCGCGCACGTAGACCGGCTCGTTGCGCGTGCCGCGGTAGGGCACGGGCGCGACATACGGCGCGTCGGTCTCGGAGAGTATACGGTCAAGCGGAATAAAATGAACCTGATCATCGTAGTCGCGCGTAAACGTCGTCACGCCGCCGAAGGAGAACGAGAAGCCGAGGTCGAGGAGGGCGCGGGCGTCGTCGAGGGAGCCGGTGAAGAAGTGAATGATTCCGGGATTGCTGGAATTATGAATCATGAAGTAAGAATCAAGAATCTTAATCAGATCATCGAAAGCATCTCGACAGTGCACCATGAGCGGCTTTCTTACTGCAAGCGACAGCTCAATTTGTTGACGAAAAACTGCTTCCTGCTTAATTCTTGATTCCTGATTCTTGATTCTATAGTAATCGAGTCCGCACTCGCCGATCGCGACGACCTTTGGATGAACGGCAAGGTGCTTATAGTAGTCGTAATCAAAGTCCTCGCCGCGCGACGTAAAACCGTCCCCTGATTCCTGATTCATACTTCCTAATTCCTTCGCATCGTGATACGACCGCTCTGTATGTATCGGGTGAAGCCCCACGCTTGCATACACGCCCTGCTCGTATCGTTCTGCAGTCGCCACCGCCGCAGCTGACGTATCCCGCTGCGTACCCACATTCACCATTGTGACACCAGCCTCGAGCGCACGACGAATCACCGCGTCGCTGTCGTCCCTAAACGCGGCAAAGTGAGCGTGCGTGTGGACGTCGAAAAAATGTATAGTTGTCATGGTATAAAAATTATGATAGAAATCATGTGGGAATGGAGGAAAGTACATCTTCAAACTGTCTTTGATTGGGACCCCCTGGCACCCACCAACCACTGAAGAGTTAATAGAGGCAGGGGAAAATACTCCAAAAGTTCCTGTGTAGTCCTGCGCACTACATATCAGCCTAGTGAGCGGTTCGGGCATTTTTCAACCCGGACCGCTTCTTTTATTTTTCCACACCCACAAACCGCTTCTCGCGCTCAAACTTTTTTAGGCGAGCGAGGTCTTTGCTGCGCCATCGCACGCACCCCTCGAGTTTATGCGGCTTGCACAGGCCGCAGCTGCGGCATTTTTTCTTCAGGCGTTTTCGCCTGCTATGCCCCACAGGGGCCATGGTATGAGCTATAGGAGTTCAGTACGGCCGGACAATACGCAACCCTTCAGCCTCAATCGGCTGATAGTGCCGCACGTTTCGCGTCACGAGCGGCAGATTGTAGATGAGCGCGGTCGCCGCGACAATCGCGTCGGCAAACGGCGTACGGTAATCACGTTTCAACATGCCTGCTTTGCGGGCAGAGGTCGCGTCAAGCCCAAGGAGGACAAACGAGTCGAAAAATCTTTGCAGCGGACACGCCACGCAAATAATCAATCAAAATGTCGGTGTCAACGCACACTAGCGCCCTATCGCCAGGACCTTCGTAGACGGTTGACATACGCGACTGAAGACACGGCGCCGAACGCTTTTTTGAACATGCCGAATGCGTCCGGATTAACCTTTGTGCCTGTAATGCTCCCCAGACGCACCGACGTCCGCCCCGCACGAACACGAGCGTCACGGAAACGCACGGACGCACTATATTCATTTTTACTCATCACGGCGTTTACCATAATAAAGTAGTGTATCAAAAGTTCGTCAACGAGTCTGCAAACGCATCGTCGTGAAGTCGCGCAATTGTGCCGCTCCCCTTCCCGCGCGATCGGCCTGAGGCAATAAACGAAAACTTCGTACGCGCTCCATAGTCGCCGAGCGAAAAAGAGGCGCGGAGTGCACGCCGGACGGTTCCTGCGACTGAACTGCCTTCACGAAACGATTGCTCGCGAATCGCCTCAAAGAGGCGCTCATCAAGTTGTATCTGTGTTCGATGCATAGCACCATGCTACTCATTTGACAGTATGCTGTCAAATAACGCGGAAATCCGTTTACTCACCACTCAGGGCGCCGCTCTCAAGCGCACGTCGAATTACCGCGTCGCTATCATCCCTAAACCCCGCTTCGCGCGGTCGGGCGACCGAATCCGGAGGATTCGGTTTAGCCTTAAACGCGGCGAACTGGGCGTGGGCGTGGGCGTCGAAAAAATACGAGGTTGACATGTTAATAACCTCTGTGGTTCACTGTCACTGGATTAAACGTTTTTTCAATAAAGACGTACTGTAAAGGAGGTCACGATGAATCACCACCTAGTAGACTGGACAAACCCTGCCGCCGTCCTGTATGCACTACAGCGCTATCTCAGTGTTAAAAGTCAGCGCGCAGTTGCGATGGCAATCTTGAAACAAACAGACGCTCCTGGTGAACGTACGATTGTAGGCATGCTGTCAAAGGATACCAACGAGCGCATGCAGATGCTGGAGGACAAATATCGTCTCTCTGTACATGATATATGCGCCATTGGCCTTACTATGTATCTCAACGCCGACACAATCGCTGAACAAGGTAGCATCTATATGAAAGGAAACACGCGGCACGGTGGGGAATTTATTCGAGTCAATCTTTTGGAAAAACCGGAGTAGCCGGAGCAACCTACACGACGGCCAAAACCACACCGGCTCTACTCTCTCGTAGGGCCGGTTGCTATTCTCTCGGAAAAAGCGGCGCGGGCATGGTGCAAGTTTCGAGCGCGGATTTTATTTTTCCCGCGGTCTCCGGGAGGATCGGCACGAGGAGCGTCGCGATCTCGCCGAGGAGCGCTGTGAGGTCCTCAAGCACGTCCTGCTTCTCCCCTTCCCAGGGCCGTGTTTCCTGAACGTGCTCATCTCCCGCCTGAATCAATTTCCACACCGCATCCGCGACGTTTTGTATGTGATACGCGCCAAAGGCGGCATGATACGACTGTGTCGCGGTGTCGAGAACCGTTCGTAACTTTTGACTTTTGAATTGTAATTTTGATTTTTGATTTTTGATTTTTGATTTTGCAACAAGCGCCATCACCCTCGCCACAAAATTCCCCAACCCATTCGCAAGATTCGCGTTGTACGCGTCCGTAAATTTCTCCATCGTAAAATCGCTGTCTTCAAACGGGTGTATGTGCCGCGCAAGGTAGTAGCGGAGCGCGTCGACGCCGTAGCCCTCAACGATGTCGTACGGATTTATCACGTTGCCGAGCGACTTGCTCATCTTCTGCCCGCCGCTCGTGATGAAGCCGTGAATCACGATCTGGCGCGAGAGAGGCAGGCCCGCGGAGAGGAGCATCGCCTGCCACATCGCCGACTGCTGGCGCAAATTGTCTTTGCCTGCAAACTGCACGGCTCTCGGCGCCTCCGGTCTCCCCCAGTATTTCTCAAACTGAGCGATGTCCTCCGGCCAGCCGAGCGTCGAGACATAGTTCACGAGCGCGTCGAACCACACGAACATCACCTGGCTCTCGTCGCCAGGGATCGCAACACCCCACGGCATCTTCGTTGCGAGCCGAGAGATGCTGAAGTCCTCAAGCCCGCGCTCGATAAAGCGCTTGATTTCGTTGAAACGAAAGTCCGGCACGACGAAGTCGGGACAGCGCTCGTAGAAATCAAGAAGTGGCTGCCTGTATTTTGAAAATCGAAAAAAATAATTCTCCTCTTCCCGCGTCTCGAGCTCCTGCGCCGGGTGTAGCGGACAACGCCCCTTCTCAAGCTCCGAGTCGGTCTTCTCAAGCTCACAGCCAACGCAGTACTTCATCTGGTAGAGCTTTTTGTAGATGTCGCCGCGCGCCTCGCAACGCCGCCAAAACTCCTGCGCCGCGGCCCGGTGACGGGGCTCCGTCGTGCGGATGAAATGGATATCCGCGGAGAGACCGAGCGCCCCCTTGAGCCGCCGAAACTTCTCGGCATATTCGTCCACGTACGCCTGCGGGTCCTTCCCCGCCGCGCGCGCTTTCTCAAAGATCTTCTGGCCATGCTCGTCGGTGCCGGTGTTGAAAAATACATCATCCCCTGCGAGCGTGTGGTAGCGCGCGGCGATATCGGCATGCACAATCTCAAACGCGAATCCGATGTGCGGATCCGCGTTCACATACGGCAGCGTCGTGGTGAGATAGCGCGCGGTGGACCCCGTTAGACGTTTTTGCATTGATTGGGAAAGATTAAATCGGGGTGTCGCATGTGAAATAACATAAAATGAAAGGAGAACGAAGGGCAACGTCTAACGGGGTGGACATGCGATGTGAGCGACGAGTGACGCCTTCTCAACTCTCATCGACGCGCGCCGCACCCATACGCCCGCGCTCGAGGTCGTAGAGATACTCCCGAAACGCCGCTGCAACCGGCACCGAGAGTATGAGGCCGAGGAAGCCTGCAGTCCGCGCGCCGATAATCAGCGCGAGGATCACGAGGAGCGGCGGCACACCGACGACTTTACTCACGACCAGCGGATGAATCAATTGGTTCTCAAACTGCTGGATGATCGTGTAGAGCCCGGCAACGAGGAGCCCCTGCGTGAGCCCGCCGTCAGCGAGATTGAGTACAATCGCGGGAATCGCCGCAAGTACCGGGCCAAACAGGGGAATAATCTCAAAGAGCGCGGCAAGCAGCGCAAGGAGAAGCGCGTAGCGCACCCCGAGCACCATGAGGCCGAGATACACGAGCACCCCCACGATGAGCATTAAGATGAGTTGCCCCTGGAGCCACTTGCCTATCTTAAACTGCGACCGCCGCCACAAATCGAGAACGTAGCGCTCGTGCCGAACCGGTGTCACGATCTTAAGAAACGCCGCAATCCCGCCATCTTGCACCGCAAGATAAAACGAGAGCACGATGATAAGCGCAAAGCTCATGATGCCGCCGAAGACCGCACCCACCACCTTGAAAATATTTGCGGAGAGGTTGACGACGGTGCCGTGGAGAGAGGAAACAATGTCTGCAAGCGAGATGTTTTCCGAGAGCGTCGCGATGCCCGGACGCAGGAACTCCGGCCCGTTCTCGCGTATCGGTCCGAGGAGATCTCCGAGATTGAGCTCGCGCGGCAGGGTGGAGAGGAGACCGGCGGCATCCTCAAGCACCGGCGGAGCAAAAAAGTACAGCACTGCCGCAAACCCCGCCGCAGTCCCAAGATAAATCGCCACGACAGCAAGAAGACGCGGAATACCACGGCGCACAGCCCAGAGCGCTGCGGGCTCGATCGCCGAGGCGAGCACGATCGCCATCAATACCACAAGCACGAGATCCCAAAGAAAGTAAATCCCCGCAAGCAAAAGGCCGAAGAGAATGGTGCGGACGATCGTGCCACTGGTGATGGAGATGAGAATTTGTTTATCGGGCATGCTTTTGTATAGTGTATCTTGTATTTTGTATTTTGTATAATGACTCGGAACTTACCGTCCCGCATACGAGATACAAAATACACAGCGAAATCAAGCGGTGTGTTCTCTCACGTACGCCCCCAACTCCCCAATCTGCACCCGCCCTTGCTTCCCCGTATCTCTCTCCCGCACCGTTACGCTCTCATCATCGAGCGTCTGGAAATCCACGGTTACACAAAAAGGCGTCCCTATCTCGTCCTGCCTCCGATAGCGCTTGCCAATGTTGCCGTTGTCGTCGAAAACGATTCGTACGCGGTGATTCGTCGCTCGTCGGAGATCCGCATAAACTTTTCTCGCCTTTTCAACGAGCTCGGGTTTATTCCGCAGGAGAGGAAAGACAGCAACTTTGACCGGGGCAATCGCGGGCGGAAAACGCAGCACGACGCGTTTTTCCCCGTTCATTTCATCCTCGTCATAAAACTCACTAAACACCATGAGTATCGTCCGGTCGAGCCCCGCCGACGTTTCAATAACATACGGCACGTACCGCTCGCCCGTTTTGTCATCGCGCACAGAAAGGTCTACGCCTGAAAACGTTTGGTGCTGAGTCAAATCATAGTCGCCCCGGTTGTGTACCCCCTCAAGCTCGCCCCAACCAAACGGGTATTGATATTCGATATCCCACGCGTCTCTCGCGTAAAATACGAGATGCTCGTGTTTTTTCCAACGCAGATTCTTTTGTGCGATGCCCAGTTCGAGGTAATACGCCATGCGCTCCGCCCTCCACTGTTCATATGCCCGGGCTGCGTCTTCAGAATAAACGAAGTACTGCATTTCCATCTGCTCGAATTCCCTTTTTCGAAACAGGAACTGTCGCGGACTTATCTCGTTCCGAAATGCTTTGCCGACTTGCGCAATACCAAACGGGATCGAATACAAGCCGGCATCAAGCACGTTTTTAAAATTTATAAATATACCTTGGGCGGTCTCGCCACGGAGGTACACGTCCTCATCTTCCTCTTCAAAAGCGCCGAGCGTCGCGGTCGCCAAAAGATTTTTCTGTACCACTTTTCCAAAAGTTTTCTTCCCACAGACGGGACACGCCACTATCCTCCTGTGCGCATCGAACAACTCGTTTAATTCCGCTTCGGACATCTTCTCATCCGCTGACACGTCAGAGCTCTCAAGAAGGTGGTCGGCGCGTAACTTCGAGTGACACGAGAGGCATACGACCAGTGGATCATTGAACCCTGAAACGTGGCCGCTCGCTTCCCACACCCGCGGCGCGGTGAAGATGCTTGAATCAAGCATCGCCATATTCTCGTGCATGTACATCGCCCGTTTCCACGCATCCACGATATTCTCCCGAAGGTCCACGCCGTGAGGCCCATAGTCGTATGTCCCCGCAAAACCGCCGTATATCTCGGAGCCGGGAAAAAGGAAGCCTCGCCGCTTGCAGAGCGACGTAATTTTGTCCATCAGTGTGTGGTCGCCAGACATGTTATGCATCAAGCAGTATGCGGCAAGCAGCACGCATTTACAACTCTCACCGTCGTATGCTTGCTGCATGTTGCTTAACGGCCCGCTACTCTACCACAAACTCCTGCCCCCTCTGATACTGCGGATCAGTTGAAAAGCGGGTATTTACCGCCGAGGCGCGGCGCGCCGTAACGGGAACCTCCGCAAAGCTGTCGCGGCCGGTAAACTCCGCCTCGTTCACCAAAGTCGGCGAGTCTTCGAGCTGATTTGCGCTCGGCACAAGCGCGACCTGGAAAAACACCTCGCGCGGCGCGCTGCGGATACCAGTGCCAGGTGCCAGAGTCCCGGTCCTCCAGGCGATCTCGCCACCGACCGGAGAGAACACGATATCGGCGTCCGCGGGGTACACCCGACCAAGCCAACGGATATAAGGCGGCAGCGTGGTGTGCACCTCGCCATCGATGACCTCGTTTGTCGTGTTTGTGACGCTCCATGCTATGGTGTAGGTCGTCTCGCGATCTACGCGCGGGGGAATCGGGCCACTATTGGAAAGCGGGCCGGTAAAGTGGAGCGTGCGCGAGGAGAGTCGTGGTTCGCTTATAAAACGGATTAGACGGTGAACCTCGCCGACGAGAAGTTCAGCGTCACCGCCACGGCCGCTCCGACGGCCGCTCACCGCGGTGCGGAGTTCCATCTCAGGGTTCGTTACGTTCCCGGCGCGTATGGCCTCGCGGCTCACCGGCCGGAAACTAAAACTCGTTTGGCCCTTCTCCCCCGCCTCGATCACCGCAAGCGCGGGAAGCGACCGGCGATTCCACGTCACCGTATCAGAGCCTGATTGATAGAAGCCCTCTGGTGCCGAAACCGAACGCTTGTCAAGAACCGTGCCGAGGAGCGTCGCCTGTATCTCAACGTCTGTAATGGAGACGGATAGATTGTTCACCCACGAGAGGTCGACGCGCAACGGCTCGTCCGGCCGCGCCGCATAGACCTCGCTCCGACGCCCCCCAAGCGCCACTGTAAAGCCCAAAAACGGCTTTCGGACGATGATCGTGCGCGCAGCGGAGACGAGCGGCGTTGCGATATCCGTACTACTCCGCGACCCACGCACCCCCACCACGAAACGGAAGATGTGTTCGGTGTCATCCTCGCCGTCGAGCGTGCCTCTGATGCGGATGCGACGCTTACCCTCAGGCGCGAGGTCCCCGAGCCGCCATAGAGCCATATCGAGCGCGGGTTTCGGCTCCGCCGAGGCAAACGCAAAGCCGAATGGGTACTCGGCGACGAGCACCAGATCCTCAAGCACACTCGCGGCGTTCGACGTAACGTCAAGCGTGAACACGACCTCCTCCCCCGCCTGCATTTCCTCGACAGAGGAGAGTGTGAGCAGTACCGGGGAGACGCCGATTCGCACGTCATAGAGCTTTTCTTTTGCAAAAATCGCGTTCGATCCCGCGACGCGGTATTCGAGCGTTATGTGAATTGCGTGCACGCTCCCCGGGTCGCCGAAGTGAGCGGAGTGCACGATCTCCTGGAAACTCTCGCCGCTCCGGAGCACTCCGAGCACTTTACGGAAGCGCACGAGAGGAGTCTTTCCGTCGCTCGCCTGCCGCACGCCCTCCGGATACTCAATGAGAAGCTCCGCTGATTCAAGCGAGATGGGGTTGTGGTTCGTCATCGTCACCTGGAGTGAGAGGTCCTCCCCCGCATCAATCGAGACCGGCCCGGTAATCGTCATCTCGACGTTACTCGAGGAGATACTCCGGCCGCCATCGCGGAAACGGTAGACGGCAAAACCAGCCGCGAGGAGAAAAAACAGCGCCGAGAGGAGAAAGAATATTTTAGCGCCACGTCCAGCACGGCGGCGTGGCGCCCCGGGGCCTCCCTCCTCTTCCCATTGCGCTCGCACCTCACGCCGCGGCGAGCTCTGATGCAAACGACGCCGCTCGCGCACAAACCGCGCCCCGCGCCGATAGAGCGCGCGGCCCATTGCCTCAATCCTGCCCGGATTTTCCTCTGCTGCCATTGCACTTTATAGTACACTGGATCGTTGAATAACGAAATCGGACGCACAACTCACGTAAAATGCAATACGAAATAAAGCGAGCGCGATGTAAAGCATCGTAGCCGTGTCCGACATCCGATGTCCCCCATCATGCGAAAGCTCCAAGCTCCAAAAAACCAAGCTCCGAACAAATCTCAATACTCAAATTCCAATGTGGAAACACGGACTGCGACGTGTTTGTGATTTGAGATTTGAATCATTGAAATTTGTTTGGAAATTGTTGGTTGGAAATTGGAGCTTCGTCGTGGTGTGATGTCGGACACGCGAGATAGTGCTAAAAATTCTTTACCTGACACCAATTTTATGCGCTCGCATAAAATTGGTGTCAAGCTGCGCGGGATGACGGACGGACTACGACGACGTCGTAATCGTTTTCAGGCCAAACCGCGTGGTGTCCGCGAGAGCGAAGACTGCGACGGGATTTGAATCACAGATGGCTCGCCGCAAGCGCCTCGTTGATCGCGCCGACGAGGGCAGCGCGCGCAGGAGCGAGTGCGGAGAATAAGCTACGATCCCAGCCGCTTTGAGCCGCCACCGCCGCCCCCGGCTGCCCGGCGTCAAGATAACCGAGAAGGAAGAGCACGCGCGAGACGCCGATAACCTCGACGAGCGCGAGTTCGTCCTCGCGTAGGTCCTCACGCACTACGAATCGCACAGTCTCCGCGACGCGCTCAAAGAGCTTCTCATCCGGCGCATCCTGCGGCACGAGACGCCGCACGAGCGCGGCTAGCCGCGCAATGACCGCAGCAGCGCCTGGTCGCGCACTCTCACACGCCCCCTCGTCGGGCTCCGTAAGCGCGCCGACAAGCCGCCACGTCTCTCTCCCGCGCACGAGTGAAACACGAGAGCGCGAGAGCGTCGCGAGGTGCGGCCGCAGCCGCGATCGGCACAAACGCGCACCCTGCGCGTGCGCGTACACGAGACCGCACGAGCGCGTGAACAGCACGACCCTCCTCGACGCCTCCCCGCTCGGCTCGGAGCCGAGCACGAGAGCCTCTGTCATGTAGCGATGGTAGGACATGCTGACGCAATTTCTAATTTTCAATCTCTAATTTCCAAACTGCGCGTCACTATTTACGTCCGCATCTCATGCTGCTTCCTGACGTGTTCCAAAACCCACATACGAATAAGCGTTGTCGCGCCAACGCCCCTTTCGTGAGCTTCTGAGCGTACCTGCTCAAGAGTATTGGGATCGAAGCGAATCGTAATGCCCTCGGATAGATTCTTCGCAAAACGAACACGAACGGGCTTGAACTCGTCCTCATAGTCAGCGGTGCTATGAGTATCCCAAAACGCAGCCTCTTTCTCGATGCTCGAAAATTCGGGGATACGTTTTTTTGTACTGGTTTTCTTCGTCATAGTTGTGTCTCTACACTTGATGATAGTTTCTTCGCTCTTTGCGGTCGGCGGGTCTCGCGGTTATGGGGTAGTAAACACCCTCTTCCTGTGTGGATGCCAAGATGACCGTGAGTATGCGACCGCTCTGCGTTAGCCCTACAACACGGATTCGACCTTTGCGGGTCTCGCTCGTAACTGGCTTGCCGTGACACACGCCCTCGACCTCCTCGGAGGTAATATCGTGGCGGGCAATGTGGGCAACATTCCAAGTGTCCCAGATAAGGCGGTGAACGGAGAGCATGGGATCATTGTAACGCAATGTGTTACCTTGTCAAACGCGGCGCAACACGCCTTTTTATGCTGCGCTCTCCATGGCGAAAAGCGTCTGCACGCCTCCCCGCTCGGATCCGAGCCGAGCACCAGGGCGTCCGTGATGTAGCGGTGGTACGACATGCTGACGCAATTTCTAGTTTTCAATCTCTAATTTCCAAACTGCACGTCACCGTTTTTGTGATCTTTTCTCTGCGCGCTGTTCTGCGTGCTGCATGCTGCTTATTACTTGCTGCTCGGCGCGCCGAGCGTAATCACGATTGAACCGATCTTATATACTTCGCCGCCCTCAACACTCTCCACTTTCTCAAATTCAACTTTCGTACGCGCCGAGATGTTTGCGCCGTGCTCGCGCATCCACGCCTCCCCAGCCTCGTCTGCAACATAGACAACGCTCGCTTGATCCTGCGGCGCGAGTCCGGCCTTCTTGCGCAGCTCCTGCAGAGCGCGCGTAAACGCACGCGCTTCGCCTTCTTCCTTCAGCTCATTCGTAATGGTAGACGCCATAGTTCCTTCGGCAAGGTCGCCCACTAGCGCCTTTTCGATATTGACTCTTTTAACATTGAGCCCCTCACGGAGCACCTCAAGCAGTGAATCCGAAAGCGCGACTTTGCCCCATTTCTCCACCGTGTACTGCTCAAGCGGCTGTCGCACCGGTATGCGAAAACCCTCCCGCGCTCTAAGCCCGAAAGACATGTGTGCATCGAGCACGGCACCCATCTTGAGAATTTTTTTATCTATTCCCCATGGGTGCGGCCACTCGGCGAGGTGAACACTCTCCGGCGCGTCCCGGCCCTTTACTCTCTGGTAGACGTGCTCGGCGAGAAACGGGGTGAAAGGAGCCATGAGCCGCGCCAACGTCTCGAGTACAAACCGCGTCGTCCCGACAGCCTGCCGCTTATCCTCTGCGTCGTCACCCTTAAACCGCTCGCGAGATCGTCTGATATAGCCTTGGGAGAGATCCGCGATAAATTCCCGCACTTCGCGCGCTGGCTCAAACACCTCGAACTGATCGAGGTCTTCCGTCATGGTGCGAATAAGCTCGCCCAGCCGGGCGAGGATGAGGCGGTCGAGATCGTGTGCGCTCTCATACGACGCCTCTGTGTCAACCGCGTAGAGTTCATAAAATCGAAGAGAGTTGAGCAGCAAATTATGCACCTTTCGTATAATCTCCGCGACTGTTTTTTCGTCAAAATTTTTTGAGTCGCCCGGCTGGTTGACCGTATACATCCAAAAACGCAGCGCATCAGCCCCATATTGCTCAATCATATCCCACGGGTTCACCACGTTGCCTACCGACTTCGACATTTTTTTGCCTTCCACGTCCAAGATGTGGCCGAGAGAGATAACATTTTTATACGCCTTACCGCGGCCCATCAGGACCCCAATCGCATGCAGCGTATAAAACCACCCGCGCGTCTGGTCAATCGCCTCGGAAATAAAATCAGCGGGGTACAGCAACGTATGCTCTGATCCCGTGCCGCCGTCCTGCGCAAACGGCATCGCGCCCGAGTCAAACCACACATCGAGCACCTCTCGTACACGAGAGAGCTCGGTGCCGTCTCTAGCACAGAGCGTCACATCGTCAATATATGGGCGATGTAGATCAAGCTCATAGTCTGCGTTGTGCGGCACTGGTACGAAATCGAGCGGCTTAACTTCGGCAGTTGCTATGTCAAATCGTACGTCCTCGATTGCCGCCGAGCTCGCCTCGCGTGTGAGTCCTGCCGCGCCAGCAAAAAGCATCTGGATGGTGCCATTGTGCGAGACAATGAGAACGCACCGCTCGTGCTCGCGTGTTTCAAGCTCGTAGAGTAGTTCGGTCACGCGTCGCTTCACATCCCCCCACGTCTCGCCGCCCTCGAGCCGCTTCGTAAGCCGCTCCCCAGAGGCACCAAAAAATGCGTGGTACTCGGCAACGCTCTTGCCTTCAAACTCGCCGAATGATATTTCTGCAAGACGCGGATCTTCACGCACGTCCGCAACAGCGAGCGCACGCGCGACGCGCTCGGCAGTCTCCCGCGCTCTCGGGAGCGGCGAATGTACGATGAGGTCAATACCGCGCCCTGTAAGCTCTCGCGCCGCAGCATCGACCTCCACGACCCCGTGCTCGGTCAGGTGGTTCTCCGCCACTGTCGGATCGGCATTCAACACATCGCGCATATTCCACAACGCCTCCCCATGCCGCATGACAAAATACCGATTCCCTGATTTTTTCGTATGTTTTTTGAGCGTGTCGAGTGAATCAACGACGAGAGTCTTCGCTCCGTCTGCTGATCTCCATATGGGAAGAGGCGTCCCCCAATACCTCTCGCGCGAGATCGCCCAGTCCTTCACCTCACGGAGCCACTCACCGAATCGCCCTTCCTTGATGTGCGCGGGGATCCAGTTGACGCCCTCATTCTCTTTCACCAGCTCATCACGCAGTTCCGACATGCGGATGTACCACGAATCGCGCGCATAATATATGAGCGGCGTCTTGCACCGCCAGCAGTGCGGGTAGCTGTGCTCATATTTTTCTTTTTTGAAAAGCAGACTCCGATGTGCAAGGTCTTTGATAATTTCAATAGCCGTCTCTTCGTCCCGCACAAATTTTCCCTCTAAAAATCCAGTGCCTTTGATAAAGTGCCCGCTCTCGTCCACGAGATGGTGCTTCGGCAGGCCTACCTTCGTCCCAAGTTCAAAGTCGTCCTGTCCATACATCACCGCGGTATGCACGATGCCAGTGCCTTCTGTGGTAGAAACAAAATCGGCAGTATACACTTTGAAAGCATTGGCAAAATTTTTCTGCTGTGCTATTGCAGATATTTGCAAGAATGGGTAAGGCGGATCGTAACAAACTTCCGTCAAATTCAGACCGAGAAAATGCCGCTCCACCTCAGTTGCTTCTCCAAATAAACGATCGGTCGCCTGTCTCGCCACGATAAAATGCTCCCCTTGGTACGATATCAGATCGTACGTAATACCCTCACCTACCGCAAGAGCTATGTTGCCCGGCAGTGTCCATGGCGTCGTCGTCCAGGCAAGAATGTATGTACAATCATCAGTTGTCCACTTTTCTATTTTCTGCCCCGGCTTTACCTTAAACTTCACGTACACCGACAAATCTTTCACGTCCGCGTATCCCTGCGCGAGCTCATGGCTTGAGAGCGCGGTGCCACAGCGGGGGCACCACGGCACCACCTTGTAATCCTTATAGAGAAGGCCGCGTTCATGCACATGCTTCAGAATGCCCCAGACTGACTCGATATACTCCGGCTTGTACGTAACATACGCGTTGTCGAGATCAACCCAATACCCGCTGCGCTCGGTAAACCGCCGCCATTCGTCTACATACTTCCAGACGCTCTCCCGACACTTCTCATTAAACTGCGCAACGCCATAGCCTTCAATTTCTTTTTTCGACTTCAGGCCGAGCTGCTTCTCCACCTCAAGCTCCACCGGCAGTCCGTGTGTATCCCAGCCGCCCCTGCGGCGCACATGGTAGCCACGCATACTGCGGTAGCGCGGTATAGCGTCCTTAAATGCGCGCGCTTCGAGGTGGTGGATGCCGGGTCGACCGTTTGCCGTCGGCGGCCCTTCATAGAAAACAAACTCGCCCGCGGGCGAAGGCTTCTCAAGTGTGCGCTCAAAAATCCTCCGCTCCTGCCAGAAGCGGAGGATTTCTTCTTCGCGCTGTGCCGTAGTACTTTTTTGTTTATGATCGTCCTCCATGCTGCCTGTCATTACCGTACTTTTTGAGGATAGCGAGCGGTTCATGACGGTCTATGCCGAGTTTATCGAAATCCTTATCGTACGAAACCAGCGCCAATGAGCCATCCTGCAGGCCCGGATTCGAAGCGATGAGCGCGTCGACGAACTTTACCGAATGAGCGGCATAGAGGTTGAGTGCCAAACGCATTTGTATACGATCGTCGAGCGTAATGCCAATGGCGTCAAAAGAGCGCAGCGCCTCCGTCGCCTTCTCTTTGCTAAACTGATATACGCCGCCGCGCAAAACCCACACCACCTCGGCACATACGCATGAGGACGTACGCGCTTCAATGCCTCGCGCCTCAACGAGATCAAAGAGCCGCGCACATTCACTGTGTATTTTCTGATCTTCCGGAACCAAAAAACGCAAAACAATATTCGAGTCAAGAAAACAAATCATATCCGACGGTAGTGCTTCTCCATATAGGCCCGCAACTTGACCGCGTTTCGAGGATTTTTTACTCGAAAACTGCCGGCAAGCTCACGCATACTCGGAAGACGAATAAAACGAATGCCGCGTGTGCTGCCGTCAAAGTCAATCATCACCCTGCCGCCGAGCGGCAGCCGGAGCGAATCCCGAATTGCTTTCGGAATGGTCATCTGTCCTTTCCGGGTAATCGTTGTTTGATACGTCATAAAAAGTATTACTTTACCTCGCGAGTAATACCAACAGTGTAGCGTCGCGACCGCGCACGGTCAAGCGCGGCGGCCTGCCTACATCCGCCGAGGCAGCACGATGCCGATGGATGCGCTGTAGCCTTTTCATCTTCCCACATATTCGCCTAAGACCCCAAATAGGAACGCCCCTCGGTTTCCGAAACCGAGGGGCATAAGATTAGTAGTGACTGGCCCAAGGAGACTTCGTCGATTTTGGTTGGCGGCTCAACCGGACTGCTGGTGAAAAACCCTGCCCTGCTCCTCCTTCAAGGATAGATCGCACTCCGCGCACACCTGCCCGCAGCCTTCAATATATTCACGTCCCCTCGCCCACCGCCGCCAGTCATCCACCGCAGCCATTTTCGGAAACCCGAGAAGTTTCCAGCAGAGCTTGCAACTCTCCTCATCGCTTGCGAGCGCCTCTTTAATCTGCGTAGCTGAAACGTGTCCTGGCATCGCTCACTCCTTCTTCGGGATGTCTGTAGGGTGCGCCCAACTTCAATCAAAGTACCGTACTCGCAACAAAAAGTCTACACAGAAAACATCCGCCACTCCTAGAGCTGCCGGAGGGGTACGACGATACTCACTCAAAGGTGCCGAAGTGAGTGGGGTTCGATCATGCACTACAGAGGATGGATGTACACGCAACCCCTTTCGTACTTCGCCGTGTGTATGCGGCCTATTCTGACTCAAAGACATCCTCTCATGTTGTTGAGAGGTGTATAGAGACCCAACGGCCTCCGGCGCAGGTCCCTCTGATACCCTTCCTCACATGCCTTTGAGCAGAATCGCGCAAGAGTCCTTCCCGTTTCCACGACAATATAGCAAATTGTCGTAGTTCCTACTTTTTTCCATTCTCTGCAGTGACCGCACCGGAAGCGTTTGTCTGCGATGCTCTCAAATCGTTCCGTCGGCTGACGGCTCCAATTATACACCGTCTCTTTCGCCCGCATATACACCTCCAAAAGTTCAGGGACTCTATATGTAGCATAGCGAAACGTATGCCAAAAGCAACAGGTTTGCGAATGCCTTTGGTATGCAACCACGGCCCTGCCTGCCGACAGGCAGGGCTCGCGGAAGCAGAAGTGGAATCCCACCGCTCGATCCCTTAAAATCCACGCGCCCGAGCCTTGACCTGAACGCCACCGAAGATTTCTCTCATAGTGTAGCAAAAAGTCCCTTGGTACCAAAACACAAAGTGTCCAAGTATCCAAGGGACTCTAGGCGCAAGGGTAATGCCCTTGCGCCAAAGGTACAAATTGTCAGTTGTGGGAGAAGACCAGGTGGTCTTCAATCAAACGCCCGCTGCCGGGGTGCCACCATACGCACACCATCCATTGCCTGCTGGCGCGGTGCCAGTAGACGCGCATGGAGTAGCCCGGAGTGTAAAAAATGGCGACACTGCCATCTGTCGGAAGCGAGCCATCTTGACCCTCCCGCTGGGCTTCAATCAGCTCTGCGATTACCCACGGCGGGACTTCGTAATCCATCGGCAACTCGGCCTTGATCTCGCTGTCATAGGCGCTGCGCAAGAGGGCGCGGCGCTTAAGCACCATCGCGTCCGTCGGCTGCTCAATCGTGGCCGATCGAAGCATCCGCTTAAGATCTCCCCAAACATTGAGACCTTCGCGGGTCTGGAAAAATATACGGGGATCGAAGGCTTCCACGAGCGGACCTACAGAAACCTCTGTTGCCGGTCCGAGCACTTTCGGCCTTTCGGGAATACTGTCTACCAACAGACTCCTGAACGCCTCGTGGAGATGGCGTGTGAGCACCTCACCGCGCCCCTCAAGAGCGGCAAGCACCGCCTTGGGGTCGTGGTCGGCAAGCGCCTTGGGCAGTGCCTGCGTCACACGAGCGTTGATTTCTGCAAACTGATTCAGACTGAAGGCTGTTCCAGATGTTCCAGACATTGGCTGTTCCTTCAAAAATGTGGCGTTCCTCTCATCCGAGGAGGAGCTATAACCAGGACCAGTCATAGCCAAAAAATCTCCTCCGCCATCTCGTGGACCAAGACCTTTTGGCTATGACTGCCCTATCTGTGCCTTCAAAGAACGTGCGCTTGCACAGAACGTAGCAGGCGTATGTATATTTGTCAAAACCTGCCTGGGGAAATTGGAAATTCGTTCATCTCTCCCCAATTCTTCCCTACTGCGGACGAAGTGACGAGTGGGACACCGCGCGCCTCCTCTAGGGAGAGCACGTCCTCCATAATGCGCTTGATCTCGGGGACGAAATCCGCGGCGCGCGGCTCGCACACTTCGTAGACAAGCTCGTCGTGCACCTGGAGGATCAGAAACGCGTCCCCTCTGAGTCCTTCGCGCTTCACATGCTCGTCCACGCGGATCATCGCGAGCTTGATGAGGTCGGCCGACGTGCCCTGGATCGGCGCGTTTAGCGCCATGCGCTCGGCCATCGCGCGGATGTGCGCTATCGGCGAGCGGATACCCTCGAAGGAGCGGCGACGGCCGAAGAGCGTCTCGGTGTAGCCACGTCGGTGCGCCTCTGCCTTGGTGCGCTCAAGAAAATCCCTAAGGCCGGTGTAGGTCTCAAAATACTCCCGCATGAAGCGCTCGGCCTCGGCACGGTCGGTGCCGAGATTCTCGCGGAGCGCATTCACCCCCATGCCGTAGAGGATGCCGAAATTAATCACTTTCGCCCTCCGGCGCATCTCGCGGTCTACCTTCTCGGGTGGGACGTCAAACACTTCAGACGCAACGGCAGTGTGGATGTCCTCCCCACGCTTGAAAATCTCCGTGAGCTTCGGGTCGCCTGAGAGTATCGCCGCGACGCGCAGCTCAATCTGTGAGTAATCAAAGGCCGCGAGTACGAACCCTTGCTCCGCGATGAAAGCACGCCGGATCGAGGCGCCGCGCTCAGTGCGGATCGGAATGTTCTGAAGGTTCGGCTTCTCGGATGCCATGCGCCCGGTTGTCGTGCCGGTCTGGAGAAAGCGCGCATGGAGACGGCCAGCGCTGTCGAGGAGCGTCGGGATCGGGTCAATGTAGGTTGAGAGGAGTTTCTGGAGCTCGCGATGAGCAAAAATGTTTTCGATGATCGGGTGCGCGCCGCGGAGTTTGCCGAGCTCGGATTCCCGGGTCGAGCGCGCACCACCCGCGGTCTTCTTATGGTTGCGCGGGACAAGTTTCAGTTCGTCGAAAATCACCTCGCCAAGCTGTTTCGGGGAGTTTATATTAAATTCCCTGCCTGCGTCTTTCCAAATGTACTTCTGGAGAACTTCAAGCTCGCGGTGGTAGTCGCGCGACAGCGCGCCGAGGTGCGCGCTGTCGATCTTCACGCCGCGCTCCTCCATGGCTCGGACGATCGGTATGAGCGGCCGCTCGATCTCCGCAAACACGCGCGTGAATCCACGCGCGGTGATTTCCCGTTTAAGTACCTCGCGGGCTTCGTTGAACGAGTGAGTCCCCGCAAAGTGAAAGATGTCGTCGAGCGAGGGGTTCGTAATGTTTGAGTCAAGCACCCAGAGCGCGATAAGGGCCTCGGTGAGCGCAGTCGAGTCGGGCGCGCTCTCCGTCGCCTCCTCGGGCGCAGTGTCGCCGTCGCCTTCCTCGTGCGCTGTGCTACCCGCGCCGCCCGCGGGCCGACCGAACAGCTCTCGCACGCGGCCGATAAGCGAACGGAAGTCGAGCTCGCCGATGAGCTCGAGCGCTACCGTCGCATCCGCGCGCGCTCGCCAATCGCTCTCCGCGAGGTTGAAAGTGATTGGCGCAGCGCGGTTGATCTCAGCGAGTGCTTTGGAAAACAAGGCTTCGTCCTTGTGCTCCGAGAGTATCCGCTGTACGCGCGCACTGACGCCGGCCTCGGCGAGCTTCTCCGGGAAACGCGCGAGCGTCTTGTGGAGCGACTCGATCGTGCCGAAATTCTGCACCAAAATGCTTGCGGTCTTTGCACCGATGCCGGGTACGCCGGGGATGTTGTCAGACGGATCACCCGCAAGACCCTTGTAATCGGGCAAGAACTTCGGTACAAACCCGAAGCGTTGCTTGACTGCTTCCTCGTCGTAGAGCGCCGTCTCCCGAATGCCTTTCTTCAGCGTGTAGACCTTGACGCGCGTACCCGAGACAAGCTGGAGCGTGTCCATATCGCCGGAAGCGATGATG
This sequence comes from bacterium, assembly GCA_030697645.1. Lineage (NCBI taxonomy): Bacteria > bacterium. The sequence continues at coordinate 51,545 of JAUYPI010000002.1, forward strand.
ATCTCAACGTCCCGGCGATCGTTAAGGAGCTCGACGATAGTGCCGAGGAGATCATCCGCCTCAAAGCCCGGTTGCTCAAAAACCGGAATGCCGAACGCGCGCACGAGGTCCCGCGAGCGCTTGAGCTGCGCGACAAGCGCGTCATCCGCTTTCGGACGCCCTGCCTTGTAGCCCTCAAAAACTTCGTGCCGATAGGTCGGCTGTGGAAGGTCGAAACAGCCCGCGATGTAGTCGGGCTTGAACTCGCCGATGATCCGCATCAGCATCGTCGTCAGTCCGTAGAGCGCGCCCGTTGGCTCCCCGGTGCGCGAAGAAGTAAAATCCGCCGGCAGCGCATGGTACGCGCGATGAATAATCGCGTGCGCGTCGAGAAGCACGAGGCGTTTTTTGGTCGCTGTCGCCATGGAGCCAGTATACACCGACTCGAGCCGTACGCGCGCGGCGTTGATTTTTCTTACAATTTTTGCTAGTGTGATCCTCGTAATCAGCCCGATAGTCGGGCTGAAATTGTACCTTCCCAACCAGAGAAAGGAGGTCGTATGAACGACCGAAACTTCAAACAACTGCTGGACGCCCAGTGGTCTCGCGATAACTTTGTTTGTGTCGGGCTCGACAGCTCTGATGGACCACGAATGCGCGCTATCGTGGATTCGACGCATGATCTCGTCTGCGCTTACAAACCAAATTCCGCGTTCTACGAGGCGGAAGGCGCGACGGGGATGGCGACACTCCAAGGTCTGATAGCGTATATCAACCTCATTGCTCCCGAAGTTCCGGTGATTCTCGACGCCAAGCGCGCGGACATCGGCAACACGAACGCTGGCTATGTGGAGATGGCATTTGATTATTTGCAAGCGGACGCAGTCACCGTGCATCCATATCTCGGAGCCGAAGCCCTAGAGCCATTCCTCGCGCGAGCGGACAAGGGCATTATCGTGCTCTGCCGTACATCCAACCCAGGCGCGGGGGAATTTCAAGACCTGCGTATTCCCTTGAGTGGTTCGAGACTGCGCGAAGTCGAGCGATACCTCAACCGTGAGATTCCCGAAGGAAGCATGCCGTTTTATCAATATGTCGCCTATAGCATCGCGAGTGGGTGGAACACGAATGGCAACTGCGCCCTAGTCGTTGGCGCGACGTATCCAGACGAACTTCGAGAAGTGCGGCAGATCGTCGGCGACATGCCAATTCTCATCCCGGGCGTCGGTTTTCAACAAAGAGATGTCCCGCTTGAGACACAGGTGGACCAAGTTGTTTCCGCGGGCAAGGACAGTCGGGGCATGGGTATGATCATCAACTCCTCGCGCGGTATCATCTTCGCCTCAAGCGGCGCGGACTTCGCGGAAGCGGCGCGTGCCAAAACGATTGAACTCCACGACATGATCAACCGGTACCGAACCGAAGAAATCGGTACTCAAAAAATCATACCCGCCGACAAAATCGTTCGCATACATGGAGGCCCCTCTGTTGTCTTGGCGGAAAATTCGCGCTCATGCTTTGAATGCGGCACGCTCATGATCCTTGATAATGTGGGTTACAAATGTCTAAACTGTGGTGCAACGGTGTAATGGAGGCACGCTATGAACGAAAAAGAAGTCTGGCAAGTGCTCCGAGATGTCGGGGCTCTCATCACTGACAGCCACATTGTCTATACGTCTCTGAAGCACGGCTCGACCTATTTCAACAAAGATGCGCTGTACCCACACACCGAAAGTACATCGCGTCTTTCCCGGGAAATCGCCAATAGGTTCGCGAATGACGATGTTGCGGTGGTTATTGCACCCGCGATCGGCGGAGTGATTCTCTCCCAATGGGTCGCGCACCACCTCAGTCAATATACCAAACGTGAGGTGCTCGCGGTCTACGCGGAGAAAACAGAAAACGGAAATGGCTTCGTCATTCGGCGTGGCTACGAAAAATTGATTCCGCAGGCACATGTTTTAGTGGTTGAGGATGTCCTCACTACCGGCGCATCAGCGAGGAGGGTCATCGAGACAACGCGCGCTTTAGGCGGCAAGGTCATCGGCCTGGGCGTCCTATGCAATCGCGGAGGCGTCACGCGCCACGATGTCGGCGGTATTTCGAAGCTCTTTGGGCTCGTGAACGTACAGCTCGAGACGTGGAATGAAACGAATTGCCCGCTCTGCGCGCAGCATGTTCCAATCAACACGGATGTCGGCAAAGGACGCGAGTTCCTCGCGCGTAAGAGCGCATGAGTCCGCAACGGATTCTCTCGGGGTCGCTATCGAAAGATAGCGACCCTCTTTTCTTTCTATAATCACAAGCAATCGGAAAGCGAAAAGAAGCCTTTTCATTTTCCGCTAAGACTTGCCTTATATGATAATTTGTGCTTTCTTGTAAGTTGTGGCGCTCACTTAATATAATAGCGTCGAAAGAGTGTTCTTTTTAGACCGCATACGAATCTCATTTGGAGGAAGAGCCCGTGGCAAAGAATCGGCACGAGAGGAAAAACAAAACGCAAGGGTGCACACGAAGAGGACTAGCCGCTTTACCTATCCGTCCTTGGTTGCGCAAGCCCCAAATGCTTATTGGCGTCGTAGTGGGTACAGTTCTCGCCATTTTCGCTCTTTGGTTTTTTACTATTCCGGCACATCAGAGCCCCCAGGGGAAACCCGTGGCTGTTGCCTCAAACGGAGGTGTAACGATTACTGAGTTCGATGCGATTATTGAGCGTGTAGAGAACAAATTTCTCTCAATCGCAGAACAATTGAAAGGAAAAATTGTGCTCCTGCCATACGCACCGTTACGTGAGCAGCTCGATTTACCCCGCCAGGTGGTGCTCATCAACAAAGGGAATCCGTGGCGTAACGCATATCGGTTCGAGCAGGCGATGCAGCACGAGAAATATTTTGAACAAGAAAATATAAACTATTTCTCCTATCAGCTGCTCGAAGACAGGCGCCCCAATGACACTACGATGCATCACGCGATTGCTGCATATGCGCCTCTCACCCGAAAGTTTTATCTTTCTCGCGGGGTTGTTCATATGAATGTGCTGGATTTCGTCATAGCAGCGCACGAGCTCTTTCATGTGACACAAGATACACGGGAGCGAACCCGGCTGAATTCAGAGCAGCAGTTTATGGAATATGTAAATTTTTATTCCACAAATAGAGGAGAAAGCCCGCGAATCATTCTAAACAATGAAACAACGGCTTACGCCTATGAGCTTGAACTGCTCGATCTGCTTTTGGACGGTAAACTCCGATCTGTTACTCTGTCAAAGGATGTGGCTGCGGTAACGTCTCTTGGCGGAGCCATACATATTAGGGCTGAACAGGAGCAGACATTCGAGTCTTTGGTCGGACTCGCATCTCTCTATTTCCCAAACGGAATGACCAAAAATGGATTACCGGCGGAGTTTGTGCATCAAATCGCGCGAATATACCGCAGGGTTGGTTTCGAACTTTACACGAGGGATGCAGGCGGGAGGAGAAAAATACTACCGCATGAACTGCCGAACTAACCTTGTGCCCTCAGAAATAACGGGTGCGTGATTGAATCATGCAGCCCCCAGGCAAAACCGCAGGTTTCCTCATGGATATCTGCGGTTTGTTCTTATATAATCCTCAACGAAGCGCTGAACACTGCTTCACTACCCACTCCTACTCCAGTGAAAGAAAGGTGCCCGTAACTTTTTTCCACAAAAATTACTTGACGTGCAAAAAATCTTGAGCTTCTTCGTGGCGAAAACGTCAGTCACCACGCGCGACTCGGAATCGTTCCCGCCCTCAAATGGCGACTAAAGGCGCACGGCGCTGAGGGAGAGAGTGGCTTCAAAAAAGACAGCTCGTTCGTTCTCGCCAACAACGTCGAAAGAAATTGCGCGGTAGCCGCGCCGCAGGAGTGGGCGGACTTTCTCCGCCCACTCGACGAGGATGAGGTTCCCAGGGTCGGCGGCGATCTCATCCCAGCCGAGAGCGCGGAGCTCCTCCGGGCTCTCGAGGCGGTAGGCGTCGATGTGAATGAGGTGATGCCATGGCTTGGAAGTTGGAAATAGGAAATTAGAAGTTGGATCGATCACACGCCGCCTTGGTAGTTTATAAATCTTCATAATGACGAACGTCGGGCTCGTCACGGTCTCGCGGACGCCGAGCGCGCGCGCGACACCTTTTACAAACGTGGTTTTTCCTGCGCCGAGCTCGCCCGTGAGGCCGACGACCAACGCAGCTTTTAGCTTATAGCTTTTAGCTTTTAGGTCGTTTACGACCAATGCTGCGAGGGCGAACATTTCCTCCTGGCTTTTTACCGTTTTTCTGCTGCGCGACATGGTACACTCGAGTGTATAGCGTTTTACTTCGCGAGGCAAAAAGATGCGGCGCAGCTTTTTGAAAAAGCTGCGCCGCGTGGTGCCCGGTACATCGCGCTGCTCATCGGCACGACTCGCCGCCGTACCCGGGCGGATCGAGACGACCGACGCGGAGCAAAATAGTCTCGGCCACCGGCTCGTGGTGTCCAACACTGATGCAATAAACTCGACTCCCAACAATCTGCGTCGTCCCCGCATTGCGCCCGATAATATACACTATATAGCGCTTGCTTGGGACAGTTCCAAAGGACTCGGCGCCGATGATGTGGTGCTCCCCAAACTGGATATCAGAAGCACGCAAGCGTCCATCAATCCGCACGTCGAGTACAACGTGGGGAATCGACAGGTCGTTTACCACGTAAAGCTGCGCTGCGCCACCAACGCCCGGTGCATACGCATACACAGGCCTCCCGATAGAATCGTGATGCGTGGGTGTGGTGCTAGAACTATGCACGTCGCCTATAAGCCCCGCTATGCCACCAGCAAGAGCCCCGAGCTTCGCACATCCTGCCCCACAGACAGCCGCTCCTGTCGCAGCTCCAACAGCTGCGCCAGTCATACCCCAGCACCCTGTCGTGGCCACCAAAACAGCCAGTAACAAAACAAAAAAACTACCGCTCCGCACTCGATTCACTCTGCTATTCCTCATCTTCGGCTCCTTTATAAAGCGTTACAAGCAGTCACTTTTACACGAGAACAATTTCATAAACAGGCTATCATAAAAACATGCAGATGTCAATAGTAGCCCATAACAACTAAAACCTATAAGCTAAAAGCTACAGATCACGCATTTTTACCCTTACCTCCGCTGTCTACATTCCACTCTCTATTTTCTACTCTCTCGTATGGTTACCTTCGACGAAACCGCACAAAAGCAAAAACTCGCCGCGCTACGCGCGGCAGAGGAGGAGCGCTTGGCGAAGATCCTTGCCGAGCGCTATGGCCTGCCCTACCTCGATCTCTCGCGGATACCGATTGATATAGATGCGCTCCACACGCTTCCTGAAAAAGACGCGCGCGAAGGGAAACTCGCGGTGTTCCGCACTGCGGGGAAAAAACTCGACGTCGGCGTCCTTACGCCAAAAAACGAACACACCCAGATGGTTGTTCGGGCTCTTGCGGAGCGCGGCTTCACGCCGACGCTCTACATGGTCTCGCTCGTCGGCCTCGAGCGGGCCTGGAGCCGCTACGGCGAGACACGCGAAGTCGCGAAAACTGAGGAGGGCGTCTTCAACATCTCGACGGAGGCTATCAAACGCCTCGGCGGAGAAATACACACCCTTGAAAATGCACGGCACCTCATCGACGCTGCGCTGTCGGATAAAAAACAGTACCAGACCACGAGCGCTCTTGAGCTCATCCTCGCGGGGGCGTTTGCTCTCGCTGCCTCCGACATCCATCTCGAGCCCGAGGAAGACTATATCCGCCTGCGCTACCGCCTCAACGGCATGCTTGTTGATATCGTCGCCTCGTTTCCCCTTGCGGCGTATCGTCTCCTCCTCCCGCGCATCAAGCTCCTCTCCGGCCTCAAGCTCAATGTGCATGAGAGCGCACAGGACGGACGCTTCAGTGTCCGTACTGACGCCGGCGACATAGAAGTCCGCACCTCGGTGCTCCCGGAAAAAGACAAAGAGTCGGTCGTGCTCCGCATCTTGAACCCGCAGCAAATCGGCCTCTCCTTCGAGGGCCTCGGCCTCGGTGAAAAACTGCGCCGCATCGTCGAGCGCGAGATCAAAAAACCAAACGGCATGATTTTCACGACCGGCCCCACGGGCTCGGGAAAGACCACGACGCTCTACGCGTTCCTTAAAAAAGTCCACACAAACGAGATCAAGATCATCACGATCGAAGACCCGATCGAGTACATCCTGCCGGGCATGGTACAGACGCCGGTGGGAGCGGGCTACAGTTTCGCAGACGGCTTGCGCTCGGCACTCCGGCAGGACCCGGATGTCATCATGGTCGGCGAGGTGCGAGACAGCGAGACCGCATCAATCGCGATCAACGCCTCGCTCACCGGCCACCTCGTCTTCTCGACCTTGCACACAAACAGCGCTGCCGGGACATTCCCGCGCCTCATTGATCTTGGCGTCAATCCCAAGGTTATTAGCTCAGCGGTCAATCTCGCGCTCGCGCAACGGCTCGTGCGCGTGCTCTGCACAAAGTGCAAAAAAACGGTGCCGCTCGAGGCCAAAGAGCGCGAACGAACAGAGCGGCTTCGGCAAAAACTCGACGCGCTCGGCATCAAGGTCACCGCGGCAAGCGAGCGCTATGTGCCGAATGAGACGGGCTGCAGCGAGTGCGACGGCACGGGCTTTAGCGGCCGCATCGGCATTTTTGAGGCGATTATGATGGACGAGAAAATAGACGAGGTTGTCCGCGGAAACCCAAGCGAGAGCGATATCGAAAAAGCCGCCGCCGAGCAAGGTCTGCCCACGATGGCCGAAGATGGGTATCTCAAAATGCTCGCCGGCATAACCTCGCTTGAGGAGCTTGAGCGGGTGGTAGATGTGAGCAGAGTATAGGGGAGGCACCTTTCGCTTCCAGAGCGCGGCGCACCCTGTCGCGCTCTTTTTTTGTTCATAAAAACCTCAAGCAACGACGCGTGATTTCGTTGCATTTTTGATGCAACAGCCATACAATGACTACGTCGGTGAGGTGGCTGAGTGGCCGAAAGCGGCTCCGTGCTAAGGAGTTGTCCGCGCAAGTGGACCGTGGGTTCGAATCCCACCCTCACCGCCAATTTTCACTTTTTGTGAAATCGTAAGAAATAGCCTCGGCGCAAAGCGCCTCGGCATGGTATTTTTCCGCAATTTGAAAGGCATTTTTGAAATCGCACGCCAGTGTGCGGTCGGCAATGCGGAAGTTCAAACCAATCTTTTTTCTTTCGCTTTTAGCGAAAGGTTGAGCATATTTTTCTTTGATTGCCCAAAAACTAATCTAAAAACAATATGGACAACATAAATTTACAAACCAAAAAGATTTTTCTCTATGCTCGCAAATCCACGGACGAACCCGAAAGGCAGGTTTTGAGTATTGAGGCGCAAATGTTTGAGTTACGAGAATATGCCAAAAAAGAAGGACTGAATATCGTCCGTGAATTTGTGGAAAGCAAAACCGCCAAAGAGCCGGGCAGAGAGATTTTTAACGACATGGTGGCAAGCATAGAGAAAAATGAAGCGGAAGGAATTTTAGCGTGGCATCCTGACCGCCTTGCTCGTAATTCAATAGACGGCGGACGAATAATTTACTTGGTAGATACTGGCAAAATCACCACGCTAAAATTTCCTACTTTTTGGTTTGATCCGACACCACAGGGAAAATTTATGTTGTCCA
>JAUYPI010000003.1 GCA_030697645.1 bacterium
TCCGATTCCCCATAGGTCCACTGATCAACAATAAATGTTTATATCTATGTAAATCCATGAAAGAAACAAATTATCTTTTTAAGAGTTTTATAAGTGCCGGCGGCGTTTTCGTTTATGTATCGGCCGTGGTTTGGCAATGAAACTGTACAAAAGTAAAAAAAGGTTGGTATAATATTACCGTTTTTATGAATTTACCAAATCACATTGTCGTGGTTCCCGATGGTAATCGGCGTTGGGCAAAAAAGAGGGGATGGCCTTCCTTTTTTGGCCATCGCGAAGGGGCTAAAACAACCGGAAAAATTTTAGAAGCCGCTCTTGACTTGAAAATTCCGTATTTTACTTTTTGGGGGACTTCGCTGGATAATGTTACCAAAAGGCCGTCGTCGGAAGTTAAATTTCTGCTGAATCTTTTTGAACGGGATTTTAAAAAACTGATTAAAGATAAAAAAATTTATCAAAATGGCGTGAAGGTTAATGTTTTTGGCCGCTGGGAGAAACTATTTCCTGAAAAAACCAAAAAGGCCATAAAAGAGGCAATTGAAAAAACTAAAAATCATAAAAACTGTCAACTGACTTTTTTACTGGCTTATAGCGGCGTTGACGAAATGGCAAGCGCAATCCAGAGGATTGCTAAAATAAAAAATCAAAATGCAAAAATCAAAATTGATGAGAAATTGATTAAAAACAATCTTTGGACAAAGGATTTACCGGCCGTTGATTTAATGATTCGCACCGGCGGTGAAAGGCAAGGGTGGTCGCATTTTTCCAGCGGTTTGATGATGTGGGACATGGCCGACGCGCAATTTTATTTCACCAAAAATCTTTTTCCGGATTTCTCGGTGGCGGAATTTAAAAAAGTTATAGCGCAATACAGCCAAACCAAGAGGAAAATGGGAGCATAAAGCAGAGAGTCAGTTTGACAAACTTTCCCGATCCTCTATCATTTATTATTAGAAACCTTGAAAGGGGGTGGGGACAATGAGAAGGATTCTCATCAAGGTTTGGCAGGGGGAGTTAAGTCCCAAACAAGCTCTGAAGGAGCTTGAAAAAATGGGATTTAAATTTGCTGCCGGTAAAGAAAAGAGGGGGCTGGAGGTACTTACCGCCTTAAAAAAAAAGGAGGTCAATGTTAATGAAGCCGAAGAGGAGATTGCGCTTCTTGAATGTGTTGGGTGCCAGAGAGAAAAGGATCTCTGCCAAATCTAGAATCTCCCTCAAAAAGCCCGCCGAAATCTTTTAAAAAAATAAAAGAAAGTAAGCGGGCTCACCTATTTAGGTAGGCCGCGGTAGCTTAATGGTAAAGCAGGTGCCTGAAGAGCATCTGAAGGCAGTTCGATTCTGCCCCGCGGCACCACAAACGAACTGAAAGGTTTTTTAGAAGCCCAAAGGTGGGACGCGCGAAGCGCGTCCCACTGATTTCCCCCCATTTTTCCAAACGAATTCGGAGTCCCGCCTTCGGCGGGACGGACTGTTTTTTCGCCAAGAAGCAGGTTCGAAATCAGAAGCAATTTTGACATAGTATTTGCTTTGAATACAAAAAGAATTTTTGTCCTTTTTTCAAAAGTGGTATACTAACTTTGCGCACAATTATTATTAGTAAATCAGCAGAAATGGTTGTGCTAGAACAATTTTGATTTACGTTGAAATTGTGCGCCTAGTACAACCATTTCTGCTTTTGTAAATATATGTCACAAAAATTCTTTTTGTATGCTCGCAAGAGTACCGATGTCGAGGACAAGCAAGTTTTGAGCATTGATGCGCAAATTACGGAATTGCGCGCTTTCGCCAAAAATGAAAAGTTAGAAATCGTTGAGGAGTTTGTAGAAAAGCGTACGGCGAAAATTCCAGGTCGTCCCATTTTTGGCGAAATGATGAGGCGAATAGAGAAAGGTGAAGTGTCTGGGATTATCAGTTGGCATCCCGATCGTTTGGCGCGCAATTCTGTGGACGGCGGACAGATTGTGTACTTTCTCGACATCGGAAACCTTGCGAGCCTCAAATTCCCTAGCCATTGGTTTGAAAACACGCCACAGGGCAAATTCTCGCTGTCTATGGCATTCGTACAAAGCAAATACTATGTTGATTCTCTTTCCGAGAACACGAAGCGTGGACTTCGCCAAAAAGTGAGAATGGGGATATTCCCAAGCCAAGCGCCAGTGGGTTATCTGAACGACAGTAGAACAAAGACGATAGTGGTGGAAAAGAAAAAATCTCGTATCGTGCGCTTGGCTTTTGAGAAATACACGAAAGGAAATATGAGACTGGAAGATGTTTCAAACTTTTTGGCGAAGAACGGAATCAGTACGCGTTCCGGAAAGAGAATCTCAAAAACTAGAGTGTCTTTCATTTTGTCCAATCCGTTCTATGTCGGACTGTTTAACTACGCAAAAGAATTGCACGAAGGAAAACACGAGCCAATCATTTCAAAGAAACTTTTTGATGAAGCACAAGAAATTTTGAAATCTCGCGGACAACCAGAGCGTAAACCACAAAACGAACCTCAACCTTTTTGCGGACTTATTTCTTGTGCTTCTTGTGGAATGATGATAACTGGCGAACACAAATTCAAACGGCAGAAAAATGGAAATGTCCACGAGTATATCTACTATCACTGCACAAAAAAGCGAAAAGTTTTTAAGTGTCCCGAATCTGCCGTTAGAGAAAAAGAATTGGATCGCCAGTTATCATCCCTAATCAAAAAAGTTTCTTTGCCCAAAGACTGGGCGGAGGAATTATTGAAAATGGCGAACAATGACCACAAAAATTCCGCCCAGTCTTTGACTGCTTGTGTGAAAGAGAAAGAGGAAAAGATTTCTTCTTTGTCGAAAAGGTTAGAGCGACTTCTTTCGGGTTATCTCGACCAAGATATTGAAAAGGAAATTTATCGTGTTGAAAAAGGAAAATTGATTTTGCAAAAGAAGTCGCTCGAAGAAGAAATCACTAATCTTTCACACAAGCAGAATGATTGGCTCGAACCGTTTACCGAGTGGCTGAAAGACGCACAATCATTGGACAAAATTGCTTCTGATGATGACCTTTTTGCGAAAAAGGTCAAAGCCAAAGAAATCTTTGGCTCGAACCTGCTTCTTGGCGAAAAAACAGTCCGTCCCGCCGAAGGCGGGACTCCGAATTCGTTTGGAAAAATGGGGGGAAATCAGTGGGACGCGCTTCGCGCGTCCCACTTTCTGGCTTCCAAAAAGCCGTTTAGTTCGTTTGTGGTGCCGGAGGTGGGACTCGAACCCACAAGCCTTTCAGCATGCGATTTTGAGTCGCACGTGTTTGCCAATTTCACCACTCCGGCGCGAGGTTTTTTGCGGGCAGATCTACCAATGCCGCCACCCCGGCGCTGTGCAATGTACGGATTAGTGGTTTCAGTATATATGCTCCGGTGTATTTTTCAAACTCTCTATTCAAAGTAAAGAAGGCCCCCTGTCGCAGAGGTCTGCGACAGGGGGCGAAGCGTGGCTTATGTTTGGACCAAAGGTGCCGCAGTGCGAATCGGCGCTATCGTGTCGAAAATAATTTCACGATGGGCGGTCCATGTTTCTCGTATTGCCTCGGGCGTCCCAATACCGGCGGCGCATGGGCCGCACGGGCCGAACCAGTGGTTTTGTGGCGCGCCGGTGGTTTTGGCTCGTAGGCCGACGTAGGTTGTTCCATTCGTCGTGTGTCCGAGCATGGTGTTCAGAAACCCGTGCTCATTTGAAACAATCGCCGCAGCGAGGCGTGGCTTAATGTGCTCAATGATGCGGAGCAAAAGCTCGATATGCTGGTCGCCGTAGGTAGTGATGATCTGTAAGGGCCCAAACAACTCTTTGGTAACCAGATCAAAATACTTGGGCAGCTCTAAGCGGCGAAACGGGACAAAGATCGCCGTCGGTTCGAACGCGCCATACGTATTCGGTATGGTGTGGTTTTTGAGCCGTTTGCCACCCCAGAGAATGTATGTGCCGCTTAATTTGAGGATTGCGGCGATGTGCGCCTCCACGTACTCGTTTGTCACTGAGAGCAGCGGGCCATTGGTGAGGTCGGAGAGCGTCCGTGTGCTCGCACGGATTTGCAGTGCGTCATAGAGCCGGTATGCCTTCTCGTGGACAAAGAGCAACGATTGCGCAGAGCATTTTTGCCCTGCCGCCGCGTATGCATCCTGATCACACTGCCAGGCGACGTATTCGAGCATGTCATCGCTCACATCGCGTCCTATGACTTTCGGGTTGAAGCCGGAGTCCTCGAGCTTCACTCTGCCTCGAAGCTTTCGCATGAGAGCCGCGCCGACCGCGGATGAACCAGTGAACTGGCACAGAGCAATGTGTTGCTCTGCGGCGTCAATAAACGCAGCCATATGCTCGCCGCTGCAATGGATGAGATCGACGTCGTGTGCGGACAAGCCACAGGCGAGCAAAAGCCGAATGAATTGTTCCGCAACGATTGAGACCTTCAGATCCGCCTTCAGGAGCGGTCGGTTTCCAGCGAGGAGCGCTCCGACGACTTGAAGTGCGGGGATCTCGAGCGGGAAGTTAAACGGCGTGATAATGACAACCGGACCAAGCGGCCAGCGGTACCCATTACTCTCCTGCCCCGCGTGATTGCCGGGAGTGGAAAATCCTCGGCCGAAATGAAAACGAGGATTATCGCCGGCAAAATTGTAGAGAAAGTCTCTCGTTACCTCTACTTCCCCCATGCACTGCGGGAGTGATTTTGGCATGACACGCTGTATGAGCCGCGTGAAGAAATATGCAATGTCGGGATCGGCAAGCGCTCTCGCCGCTCTACTGCATACGAGCCCGAGCCCGCGGTAGCGTTCCACGTTGCGAAACGGATTGTGAAGACCGTAAGACGGACAGGACCGAAGGCCTTCTATAAAACTTTCGAACTTCACCGGAGGCGTGTCGGGGATGCTGATCATGCCTGCTCCGGTGAGCGGGTCCGGCATGAGGTGCGTGAGTGAATTTTCAACGAACCAGAACTTTCCTTCTGAGAGGTTCATGGCGAATGCGGTGCACCCTGTCGCTTTGTGCCGCATCGTATCCGGATCAAGTGTTGCAAACGATAGATCCATCTTTCTTCCTCCTCATATCTTACGAATGTGCGTGTTTTGCCGAGGCCGTCGGGCGGGGCGGTGTCGCTGTAGCTATATGAGCATAAAATCCCCTTGTGCGCAATAGACTTCTTCGGAAACTCCTTACATCGTATAAACGTGGTATAATGTAGACATGCCGCAAAACGAGTCTCGATGTGCGAAGTCGTTTATCAGTCATCAGTCTAGCAAAAGTTTTTTCAAAGAATAAAAATATGAACTCGAAAGGCGCAATCACTACCGTCGTAGTTGTTGGGGTCGTGCTGCTTGTCGGAGTGGCGGGCTTCCTTGCGTTGAGAGAACGGGCGTTGTCGCCCGTGCCAGCCCCTTCACCGACTCCAATGCCTACTCCAATCCCGACACCAACCCCTGCTCCGACACCTACTCCCATACCAACCCCAAAGCCTTCCCCATTACCTAAACTGGCGGCGTTTGAAGACCAGATCACCCTCACGGTTGGCGAGAGAGTAAAATTTAGCGATGGCTTGGTCGTGACGCTTCTCGAAATAAACGATTCGCGTTGCCCAGCACCACCAGTAGTTTGCGTATGGGAGGGCGAACTGGCGCCGGTGTTGCGCGTCACGGGCGGCACTATAGGTAAGGAGGTCAAGGAAGTCCGCCTCGGAACCGTGCGCGCAAAGAGTGTCATTGAAAACGGCTATGGATTTGTATTGGATGGTGCAACCATGACGATGGCAACGGTCGCAGTAACAAGGAAAGAAGGAGACGTATCTTTGCAAGAAGGAGAGCGGGAGGGTCCGTTTTTACTCGAAAAAATTTATCCTGACCACGTCACCGGCCTCAATTTTCTGGAGTATCCTGTAGCGACCAACGTCGGGCACCCTCTCGCTCTGCGGGTCGGCGAGAGCGCGAGTAACGGCTGCACCGTAACGCTCACCCTCACTCGCATAGAAGGCGAGACTGCCACGTTCAGCAAGGAAACGGATTTTGACCGGCCGTGCCCGATATGCCTTGCCGGCGCTACGCTGCTTGATACGCCATCGGGATCAGTGACAGTGAAAGATGTACACGTCGGCATGCCGATATGGACGACTGATATGAATGGCCATCGCGTCCCCGGAGTCGTGATCAAGACTTCGAAAACGCCGGTGCCGCTCACACACCTGATGACCCATTTAGTTTTGAGTGACGGGCGAGAACTCTTTGTCTCCTCCGGACATCCGACTACTGACGGGCGCGTCGTCGGCGACCTCAAGGCCGGCGATGTGTATGATAGTGGCGTCGTAGCGAGCGCTGAGCTCGCTCAGTACGGCGAGAGCGCAACGTATGACATCCTCCCCTCTGGAGAAACAGGCTTCTACTGGGCGAGCGGCATTCTCCTCGATAGTACGCTGTATTAAAGCAGGTGCTTCGTACTGTGAATTACGAAATTGTAAGACATTCGGGTCCCCCGTTCCAGTCTGAATTTCGAAATTCCAAAAAACCCGTCTCCAAACAAATCTCAATACTTAAAATCCAATCTCCAAACACGACGTGCGTGTTTGGAGATTTGATGCATTGGAATTTGAAATTTGGTTGGAGCTTGTTGGTTGGAGCTTGGAATTTATTTGTTTCGGATTTTGTGTATCGAATGTTTACGTCGGCAATTTCGTTATTCACAGTAGGGTAGATTAGAGCGGAGCATGGCGGTACGTTTTTACACCCCGATGAGGACCGGGATGACCATGGGTCTCTTGTTCGTTTTCTGGAAGAGGAAGCGGCCGACGGCGTCGGTCACGGCGCCGCGGATGTAGTCGAAGTTGATCGGGCGCATATTCTCGGTTGCGTCCTCGATCGTCTTTTTGATGATGAGCCGCGTCTGGCCGAGGAGCTCCTGCGACTCGCGGAGATAGACGAACCCGCGCGAGACGATGTCCGGCGACTTGCGGAGCTTGCCGGTCTTCGGGTTCACGCTCGCGATGATGACGAACATGCCTTCCTCGGCGAGCATCTGGCGGTCGCGGAGCACCACCTCCTGCGTGTCCCCGATCGAGAAGCCGTCAACGAGGATGACGCTCGAGGGCGCCTGCTCGCGACGCACGACGATTTTCTCCCCGCGCTCGATTTCGATCACCATGCCGTTGTCGGGAATGACGACGCTCTGCGGCTTCATGCCGCGCGCCTCGGCGATCGCGGCGTGTACGCGGAGCATGTAGTGGTAGCCGTGAATCGGGATGAAGAATTTCGGATTGATGCGGTTTTGGATCCAGATCGTCTCCTCGCGATTCGCGTGCCCGCTCGCGTGGACGTCCGCGACCTGGTAGTGGATGATCGCCGCGCCCTGGCGCGAGAGGTTGTCTTTGAGCTTCTGCACCGCACGCTCATTGCCCGGGATGATCGAGGAGGAGAGGAGGATCGTGTCGCGGTTCGTAATTTTGAAGAATTTGTTCGTCTTGTTCGCCATGCGCATGAGGGCCGCGAACTCGTCCCCCTGCGCGCCAGTCGCGAGCACGACGATTCGGTCTGGCGGGAGCTGCTCCATTTCGGGAGCGCTAATCAGGGTGCCGGGGCGGGTTTTGAGGAGCCCGAGCTCTCGCACGATCTCGACGTTCGTCTTCATGCTCCGGCCTTCGATCACGACTTTTTTATTGTAGCGCTCGCAGATTTCGACGATCTTGATGATGCGCTCAAGCTGCGAGGCGAAGGTACCGATAATGAGCCGGCTGGGAACGTTTTTGATAATCTGTTCGATATTTTTGTGGACAACCGGTTCTGGTATCGAGAAGCCCGGCCGCTCGACGTTCGTCGAGTCGGACATGAGAAGCAGGACGTTCATATTTTTGAAGACGCTGTATTCTTTTTCTTCTTTCTCGCTCGGTACGCCATCGAGGTGGTCAAGCTTGAGGTCGCCGGTGTGGACGATCGCGCCGTAGGGCGTTTCGATGATAATGCCCATCGCGTCGGGGATCGTGTGGGTCACCGAGAAGAACCGCACCTTGAGGCCGCCCAGGGTAATGGATTCTTCCTTCTCGACAACGCGGATATCGAGCGGCGGCAGATGCGGAAATTCTTCCTGGCGCTTTTTGATCATTACGGTCGTGAGGAGTCGGGAGTAGATCGGGGGATTACCGATCTTTTCGAGAATGTAGGGGATGCCGCCGATGTGGTCGAGGTGGCCGTGGGTGACGAGGATCGCGCGGATTTTATCTTTGCGCTCTTCAAGGTAGCTTGCATTCGGCAGGATGTAGTCAATGCCCGGCGTATCGTCGTCACGGAACTGCACGCCCGCGTCAACGACGATGATATCGTCGCGGAATTCGATGAGCGACATGTTGCGCCCGATTTCCTCGACGCCGCCGAGGGGAATGATGCGCACGGTGTCAGGCGCCGGCGGGGGGATTGGCATACTCCGCGAGCGCGACAAGCCGCGCCGCTCGAGGCGCTCGCCGCGCCTGTGCTCTCCGGTCTGCCGCACGAGGCGGCGCGTCTCGCGCGGTGGGCCGCCGCCTGCCGCTCGCCGCGGGGCGGGCCTTCCCCCTTCGGGACGGGGCGCGTGGCGCGGAGCGCGGTGATCGAACCGAGAGCGGCGGCGGGCCTGTCTCCCGCCGCCCGGTCCCCGTCCGCCGCTCTGCGGCGAAGAGGAGGGGCGGGAGTTGTTTGGGTGTGTTGGGTTCATAAAGGGGTCAGATTTTTGATTATAGTTTTGGTTTTTATAAGCAATGACATTATAACAATTTTCAAATTTTCAATTTTCAATCAATTTTCAATTACTCAATTTTCAAACACGACGTCGCCGCAACTCAGTCATTGAAACATTGAAAATTTATTGAAAATTGATCCTTGAAAATTGAAAATTCGCATGAGTAAGAATCTCCGTTCTCTGAGACTGCTAGAGGCGGTTCGACCGAGAGCGCCTACTGTGCTTTGTTGAAGAACGGCCACACTTTTTCGCGTTCAACATACCAGTCTTTAACCTTGAGAAAGCGCTCGGAGGCCACTGTCATGACCCCGAGCTCGAGTCCGCCGAGCCGCTCGGGGACGACATAGATGAACTCGGGCGCATAGAGAAAAATGGCGGGCAGATCTTCTTCGACCTCGCGCTCGAGAGCGCGATAACGCTTGATCCGTTCCGTGTTCGCGGAGACCGTGCGCGCTTCCTCGAGCAGTTTGTCTGCCGTGAGGTTCGTGTACAGAGCGACATTGAGTCCGGGGTCCGCGCGCTGCGATGAGTGCCAGAAGGGGTAGAGGTCAAGGTCGCGGCCGATGACCTCGCCGAAGAGAAGCGCGTCATACTCTCGCGGACGGATGACGTCGTGCTGGAGCGCGCTCATGTCAAAGACGGCGAGCGTGACGCTGATCCCGAGCCGCTCCCATACTTCTTTGATATAGAGTGCGGCGGCTTTGAGCTCTGCGCTGTCCGCGGTTGCGAGCGTAAAAGCAAGCGTTTTCGTTTCTTTGCCGATGCGTTTTTCGAGTGCGTTAGTTTGGGTGTTTTGTTTCCAGCCGGCGCGCTCAAGTATTTCTCGCGCCTCGGCGAGGTGCTCGTCCGGCGCTCGGCGCGCCATACGCTCACTCCGGTCCGCGCCACGCTCTCCATCACTCGCGCTCCGGTGCGGCTCTACCTCGTCCGCAAGACTCGCGAGTAGCCCGGGCGGGATCGGACCCTCTGCCGGAGAGCCGTAGCCGCGGAGCACACGCTCGATGAGTGCCGTCTTGTCAATGGCTGCCGCAAGCGCGCGGCGTACCGCCGCCTCCGAGAACACCGGAGAGCGGTTTTGGTTGAGGAAGACGGCAAAGAGGCGCGGGAGCGTCGAGAGCTCAATGCGAACCCCTGAGGCGGCGAGCCGCTCGGCATAGAACGGCGGCACACTCGTGAGCGTGTCAACATCGCCCGCAGTGTAGGCATCGAGCAGCGCGGCTTCATTGGGGTAAAAAAGGAACTTGATAGTTTCAAGGTACGGCGTGCCGAGCGCATAGTCCTCGAAGCCCTCGAGCGTGTAGCTTTTTGGGACGCCGTTTCGATCGCGGTCAATGCGGCGCAGCCGAAACGGCCCCGCGCCGACCGGCTCGCTCATGAGGGTACTGAAGAGAAACGTGTCCGGGTCGAACTCTCTCCAGAGGCGCGCGGGGAGAATCCCAAGCGTGAGTGCTTCCGGAAACGGCGCATAGGGTTTCGCGAGCGTAAACCGAACATGTCGCTCATCGAGCGCTTCAACCTGGACACCCTCCCAACTCCCCCGCTTCGGGCTCTTCAGCCGGCTGTCTTGCGCCGCAGCGACGGTGAAGACCACATCCTCGGCGCGCACGCTCGATCCGTCGTGGAATCGGGCGTCTTCGCGGATCGTAACGGTGTAGGAGAGGTTGTCGTTTGAAATCTCATACGACTCGGCGAGCTCTGGGGCGAGCGAGCCGTCCGGAAGGGGCTTCAGCAGGCCCGCGTAGAGGAGCGCCGTGAGGTCGCGCTCCGGCTCTGAGAGCGCAAAGAGTGGATTGATGAAGCGCGGCGTGCCGATGAGGCCTTCCCGGAGCGTGCCGCCCCGAGCGGGTATCTCCTCGAGAAGTACCTCATTCAGCCGGCCGAGCGCGAGGAGCGACGTGCCGGCGAGGAGGAGCGCGAACACCCAAAAACAGACTCGCTCCAGGGGCGAGAAATTCTTGCGAAGCCGCTCGAGATAGGCAAGCGGCGCTATGGAGAAAGTGCCGGTTCGCACAAAGTGATAGTGTCAGGGCGCGGGCAACGCTCTATGGTAACCACTCGCATCTTTTATTTTTGTGCTCGTGCTTCGGTGTTTGGAAATGGTGTCGCCTCGTTTACGAAAAACACAGAACTCGGCCTCCCTTTGGTCGGCCTCAGACAGCTGTGTTTTTCTACTCGGCTCGCCATTTCCTAAACACCTCTCGCAATGCACAAAAATAAAAGGCGCGAGTGGTTACGCTCTGTGGCGTTGCCGCACCCTATTTTCCGTGCGGTTTTTTTGTCCCGCTAGACTTCTCTCAAAAAGAAGAAGTCTTACTGATGCAGGAATACTGCCGTGAGCGCGGAGAGAAAGAAAAACGATGCGAAGACGATGGTGAGATAGAAGAGCGTTTTTTCAGCGCCGCGGCGGGTATGAAATCCCACATCCGTGCCAGCTCCGCCGAGCACTTCAGAGAGCCCTGCGCCAGTCTGCTGAAGCAGGATCGTTGCGATGAGGAGGACGGCGACACCAATCTGGAAATACGGCAATCCGGCCGTAAGCGCAGTCATGTGTTTCTATTTATACCGCAGAGCGCCGTTTGTAGCAAACATTGACTTTAATAATTTTTGTGGCGCAGACTACACATATGCGCACCCCACTCCACGGAAATGGGCCTGACCCCATTTCGCCATTCTGACCCCATTTCGCCATTTCGACTAATTTTTTATCATAGTTGGTTATTTTTTAATTTTTTCAAGACCTTTTTTAAGATATGCTTCCATCCTCTTAACATTTTCCTGGAGTTGCTTCAGCGCATAGGCGTCATCAGCGCTCGTCGGAGTCTCGGACGCTTTGGATAGCCGCTCGACATCGTCCATAATCAATGTGAATATTTTTGTGACCTCGGATTCGACGAGCAACACTCGTAAAGAAATTTTCTCCTGCCGTCTTTTATAAAACCAAATTCCTCCGCCAAACCCTGCTATGAGAATAAAGAGAAGAAGCACCGCCGCGCCGCCTTTCCCGAGCTCTAAGAACCCGATCTGAATAATCGGTTTACTCTTCACTTTGATCGGCGCTGAATCCACAATCAAACTCAACGCGCCTCGCGCATCTTTGCTTTGGGCTGTTGCGGTATAGCTCCCATTTTTGAATGCTTGGTCAATAGTAAACTCCCAATTCCCTTTCTCGTCGGTGCGTGCCGTCCCCTCTGCGACGAGCGCCTCTTTTCTATACACCCGAAGAAGGACGTTAATCGCCGGCAGGGCAGTCCCTTTTACGGTCAACCCTTTTTCTTCATCGGAAAACAACTCCTTGGTAACAAAGGTAATGGTTGGAGACGCAATAGGAATCGTTTGGAGCGTCACGCTATCCTCAATGCCATTGTCCGCCTCGTCAACCGCTCGTACACTGATGTGCCGCGTACCGGGAGTTTGTAATGGCAAGGTAAAACTGCCGTCAAATTCTGCTGCGGGGATTTTCAGTACAGCTCCATCCCCTACTCGTATCTGATATTCTTTAAGACCGGATAGGGCGTCGCTCGTTCTAAATTGAAGTGTGGGAGCCGGGTTGTCGGTTGCCTCACCTTCAACAATGGAGAGCTCAAATCCAAGCGGGGGCTCGGTATCAATGGCTAAACGGTGATGTGCTGTCGGCCCCCAGCCGACATCGTTTCGAAAACGGATATGCAGATACCACACGCCATCCGAGAGTGAAGCAAACGTTTTATTATCAAACAGACCTTCGGATCGTTCGGGCGGGATAGAGTTTGGATATTTATTGAGCGCCGTGCTCACGCCGGAGATATCAAGCGGCACATCCCATCGTACCGTAAACTGCGCCACCAGATTATACCAGCGGTTCTCTTCGGGGTAGAGCGGAATTTTGAGCGTGGGCTTCAGGGGCAATTTCCCCGAAGGCACGGGTTTCCGGACAATTTGTTCGGGCTCCGGAATTTTTTGTTGCACCGCCGGAGCCTCGGGAGGCTTTCGCTCTGCCTCCGGCGTCTTCGGGGTAACCCTCTCGGGAATGACCGCAATCGCCGCATCATGCACCTTTGATAAAATATTGGTTCCACTCCCGTCTGATGCGGTAATTGCGGCATCGCTCGCTGAGAGAGTGCCGGCGCCGCTCCCTTTGGCGGTGAATATAACTCTCAAAATCTGAATGGAGCTGCCGGAAGCGCCGTACGGCGTTCCGCCAACAAATGAAATGGCCCCGTCGGTATTAGAAAAGTTTGGCTCCTCAAGCCAAAAGCTGAATATCGAACCGGTTTTATCCACAGAAACGACTTCAAGAATATCTTTCGGAAAACGAAGGACTGCTTGCGCGGCATTGAGACTCACCCCCTCGCTGTCAGTTTTAAGATCGACGGTGAGTTTTTCTCCCATGCCAACTTCGGAACTCGGCGGCGCGATAAAAAGAGTTGCCGCTTCTGCAACGAAAGCACGCGACAAGGCGCCAAGCCCCCATGCCACGAGTACAATAAGTAAAATTTTAGTTTTCATGTTATGACTACACGTAACTCCTCACACTCGTCATTGCGAGCGGAGCGAAGCAATCCAGAGTATAAGTCTATAGTCCCCCTGGATTGCTTCGTCGCTCCGCTCCTCGCAATGACGAAATTTGCCAAAGTTTAGTAAATACCTTCATCGTTTTCGTATATTTCGAACGAAAATACTAAAATCGGAAATATCAATGGCGCCGTCTTCATTCAAATCAATTAATCGGCGAGACCCCGCGTCTTTTGAGGCCCATCGAGACAGAAAAATACTCCAGTCCTTAATATCAACCCGACCGTCGCCGGAGAAATCCGTTTTGGGAACGGCAAGGCGCGACACGACTAAGTTTTTTGTTGGTGAAAAATCGCTTTCTTTCTCCTCTTCTTTCTCCCCCCGAGAGAGCAGTTGCTTCACCCGTACCCGATGCGAGCCAAATTCAAGCATGCTGGTCGGGGCCGCTACCGTATAGGAACCGTCGTCTGCTACTCTGACTTCTTTTTTAATTGTACCATCCATTTCAACGACGACACTGCTTCGCGGCGACGCGAATCCGGTAATAGTTGCCTCATCCCCTCGCGTCACCACGGAACGGACGAAAGCAACGGTCGGTGGAACAACGATGTCTTTTTCCACCAAATCGTCGGCCAGCGTATTCACATTAAAAAACTTCGTTTGCGTCGTCCGGCCTTCTTTGTCTTTAATCAGAAGGCCGAAGCTATGCTGACTTTTTAAGACTCCCACAAAACTCGTATTAAAAGAACCGTCATCGTTTGTAATTACGTCTTGACTCACGATTGTCTCGCGGTGGCTATCCTTATCAACAACGAACACCTGTGCACCCGGGAAGGCCTTCCCGGAAAAACTTATCGTTGTAGGCGTCACTCCCCCGGATATCGGCTGAGAAGGGGGTGGCTGAATTGTTAAAGTCGGACATGCTTCATAGGCATCAAGAGTAGCAGCGTCGTTGGTAACACGAAAGCTATAGGTTCGGCCGAGTGGGACATCGTCTGCGGCTTTCAATGACCATTCGTATTCCGTGGATTGGCCCTTGAGCATGCTCTGGGCTGACGCTGGATTTGTTGACTCAAGAATCTTTCCAGCGACAAAATTGAGGCCGCCTACCAGCTGTTGCGTAGTCGGAGCACTATCATCAAAATTCGTAGACGCCATGAGATTAAAACTGGCGCTTGCGGGAGTAATAATTGCCCAACTGCCTGTAGTACAATCGATTCCTTCTTTAAATTCTACACGAGGCGAGATAGTACCATCAGCGGTGCCGAGTTTGATGGCAAAACGAAGACGAAACGGCGTCCCCTGGGGTACATTTGTAATGTTCGTATTCTGGCTTACATTTTCAGCCCCATAACCAGTGTCGGTGATTTCAGATCCGTCATCATCTCGAAACCAAAATTTCTGTTGATTCCACGATGGTGTTCCACCACCGCCGCCACCACCACTACCTGTTGAAAAGATTGTGGTTTGTGTAGAACTCACATCGAGCCCAGTTGTTTCTGTATCGGAGAGCGAAAGTGTTACGGTTTCGGCCACGAGATCATTGATTTGTCGCGTGCCAACCCCATTCACGATATCCACCACACCTCCACCGGTTGCCGAACCGCCCGCAACAAGCGTGACGTCGCTCTGGTATCCGGTATCTACCTGATTATTCTGTTTTCGCGCTTCAACGGTGACCGTAACCGGCACGCCCGCGGTACTATCATCGGGATTAACAATAAAAAATTTTACTGCTACGCTCGGAGGAGCGGCTACTGCCGCGACCGGTAGTAAACAGAAAAGCAACAAAAATGGTACAAAAGGCAATCGCATAGTGGGGCTAACTTTGGATCACACGCAAAAGCACTGGTATTCCGTCATTGCGAGCGGAGCGAAGCAATCCAGAATATCATCTGTGGCAAGACTTGTCTGAAGAGGTTTAATCCTGGATTGCTTCGTCACTCCGCTCCGCTGCGTTCCTCGCAAAGACGAACGTGAGTCAGAACCATGCTTTTGCGTATGATCCGTACTAACTCTTGACCGGCGGAGTTTTTACCGCTTTTTTCCCCTCCAGATACGCTTTGGTTTTTTCAATCACCTCCTCAATCGGGTGCTGGGATTTTACAAAATAATCATCCGCGCCGAGCGCGAGCGCCCGTTTGATTTGTGTGTCATCGCCAAGATTGGAAAGCACGATAATCGGAATCAGCTTCCAGTCCGGATTTTTCTTCACTTCTTCCAACACATAAAAGCCGTCCTTTTTGGGCATCAAGAGATCGAGCAGAATGATATTCGGCTTCATCTTTTTTATATGCTCCACCGCTTCTTCTCCGTCTGCCGCCGTATCCACACTACAGCCCTCGGATTCGAGATTATCCTTCAGCGCCCGCATCAAAAACTCTTCATCTTCAACGATTAATACTTTGCTCATACGTTTAGGTTGTAGATTTTAGCTTCGGAACGCGTAAATAAAATATCGACCCTTTGCCGGGCTCCGATTCAAGGAGAATTTTCGCCCCGATTTTCTCCGCGAGCATTGAGGCGACATATAGGCCCAACCCAGTGCCATCGGGCTTGAATTTTTTGGCATTGGACGCGCGGTAAAATTTTTCAAAGATGCGCCCCTGCTCGTCGTTGGGTATCCCGATGCCGCTGTCTTTCACGGAAAATACCACACTCCCTGTTTCTTCGGTGACGTCAAAAAATATATCCTGCCCCCGCTCGGAATAATTGATTGCGTTTACGATAAACGTCTCAAGAATGGAGCGCAGCATCTCCGCGTCAGTCTCGACAACGGTCGTGGCGAGATTTTTCACGTCCGCGTGAAGCCGCACCCCTCTCTGCTCGGCGACAGGCGCCGTCGCGAGAGAAACGTCTCGAGCGAGGCGCGCAAGGGAAATCGCTTCTGTTTTCATCGCGACGTCGCCGCCCTCGATACGTAAGGCGTTCAGCATGTCAAAGACGATTTTGAGCGCGCGCTCGTTCAATTGGTAGATTTGATCAAGATATTCTTGCTGTTTTTGATTTACAGTACCGAGTATCTTTCGATCGAGCGTTTCAACGAACCACTTGATGCCGGAGAGCGGCGTTCGCAGTTGGTGCGAGGCAAGAGCAAGAAATTCAGTTTTCATGCGATCAATTTCCTTTTCTTTGGTAATATCGCGAAATACTTCAACGGCGCCTATAATTTTTCCGTCTAAAGTGACGGGGGTGACAATACCCGACGCAGGAAACCTGGTTTTATCTTTGCGAATATAATACCAACTACTACTACTACTACTAGTAGTAGTAGTTCCCACCAATGCCTGCGTTATTGCTCTTTCTTGAGGCGGCACCAAATTCCCGGCTTCATCTTCTTGTGGCACTACTTCAACCATTCGTTTCCCCGCGATTTCCTTTTCACCCCAGCCGGTGAGCGCTTCAAAAGCTTTACTGATGAAAAGAATATTTCCTTCCTTATCGACTGCCACAAGTCCCTCGCCGATGCCTGACAAAATTGCCTCATCTTTGGCTTTGGTATTATCCAGCGCTTCTTTTTCAACTTGAAGGTCTTCGAAGACGTTTTTGGCGGCCGTCCTTGCATTTTCCAAATCCTCCTCTATCTGCTTTCGGTCAGTGATATTTTGCAACACTGCCACAAAAAATCCTTTTTGGGGACTATACGCCGAAACCAAAAACCACATCGATAACGGTTTAACGTATATTTCGAACCTCTTTGATTTTCCAGTTAAATAAAGCCGGCCGTAAATCTCAAACAATTCAGGATTAGACGCGCGAATTCCCGGAATTATCTCTGATATTTTCTTTCCTGTAACATTTTTCAATCCCGTCAGATTTTCATAATTTTTATTAACCCTTAAATGGATCCAATCTATCAGGTTTCCTTGCATATCAAAAATCATTTGGCAGTAAGCCAAACCGTCAAGCATATTATCAAAAAGCGACTCATAAAAGACGCTGGGATCTTCGGGTTTCATTTTTTGTCGGCCATTTTTATGATTACCATTGTGATTTTTCCGGTTCCATTCTTGCCGTTGCCGTTTTTAACTCACTGCCGCTTCAGAATTTCAATTTCTTTTTTAAGCTCCGCCATTTTCAATTCTCTACCAACCATACTTTTATTTGTCTTCTCTAATTCTTTAATTTTATCAGTAAGTTCTTCTGTTTGTTCTGCCACTTTTTTCTCCAGTTCATTTGTATAATCGTCTAATTTTATTTCAAGCTCCTTTCTGACAGTTATGTCTTCAATGGCTAATATGATCAATTGCACCGAATCTATCTGCATGGCGTTGAGCAGCATTATTTTTTGCCCGATTGTTTCAAACTCATGCCTAACCTCATAATCTTTTACAACTTTTTTATTAGGCAAAATGTCTTCCAGCAATTTTTTCAATTTAGGAATATTCCATTGGCCATTTCCTAATCCATAAAGAGATTTGGCCTCTGTTTGTTTTTGCGAGACCTGAAAGGTTTGGTAAAAAACTGGGTTTGCCGAAATCACCACAAGATTAGAGTCAAGAATTAAGAATGCCTCTCTGGAAACATCTACCAGTGTTTTCATGTAATGCAAGGCAAGTTCTTTGTTGTCTAATATATTTTTATTATTTTCCATATTTTTAGTTTTAATCAAACAATTCCTCGCAGCTCTGCTGCGAGGTCGTACAGAACTCGAACGAAGTCACAGCCAGAAAAAAATTATGAGCGAAGCTCCTTTAGATACCTCGGAGCAGAGCTCCGAGGTAGTTCATTTTACTTTTTAGCTAAGTTTATTTCGACCTTTATGCCCCCGTTAGAAGTACCGGCTTTCTATTTTCCAATAGGGCGATAAAACAAAAACACGCGGCCAAAAAGCAGCATGTAAAAACTTTCCTCTAAACGGAGGATCAGAGAGAGAGAGAGAGAGAGAGAGACGAAACCCGTGCCAAATTTTGATATCCAGTGAGCATAAGTTTATGATACCATCAACTTGAAATGTTACCCACATCATTGTGGATAAAATCTTTATTCCCCGTGTTATACGGCGGGTCAATGTAGATGACATCCATCTTGCCTTTGTGGGTATAGTTGAGCACCGAGAGGGCGTGGTAATTCAGTTATACCGTCGCAGCGTGCTGCACGGTTCGTGATTGTTACCGTATATTTCACGAAGAAGATAAAAGAAGGTGAAATCGTATGGCAAAAAAAATAAACAAAAAAGTAACGGGCATTGCTCCGATTCGGGTGTGCTACGATTCTTTCGGGAACACGCTGAACGTATGGTTTGACGATCCGGCAAAAGAGCATATCTCTGAAGAGGTGGGAGACGAAGTGATTTTGAACAAAGATCGTCGCGGGCGGGTTATCGGTTTTGAAAAGCTTAATTTTTCTCACTTCACCGGCAGCCTCACGAAGCTCCCCATAGAATCTCGTGCGTGGTAGACGAGAGACGACATGTCGCACCACCAAGCGTGGTTCACGCCGGGCGGACTTTGAGTTTTGTTTGCCGGTCTTTGTCGAGTTTGGGCAATTTTATAATGAGGAGTCCCTGGCGCGACATCGCTTCGGCCGAGTCGGGGTCCACTTCGGCGGGGAGAAGCACGGTGCGTGAGAACGTGCCCCAGTAGAGCTCGCGGTGGAGATAGTCATCCTCGGAGATCGTGCGGGCCTCGGAGCGGCTGCCGCGGATCGTGAGCATGTCGCGCGTGATGACGATATCTATCTCATCAGGCTTCACACCGGCGACCATGGTCTTCACCACGATATCGGAGGGCGTTTGGTAGACGTCAACGGCGAGCTGGCCTTCGCGCGACTCCGCAAGGAGGTCGGCCGCGTTCTCGCTGTCTGTGTCGAGCGTTGCCTTGTTTTTCCCGATTTCGTTCGCGCCAGCGAGCCCCATACGCTTCGCGAGTGGGACGGTGCGGCCCTCGTCGTCCTCGTTTATTACCTTGTGTCGTGCGCCGGTGAGGCGCTCAAGAAATGATCGTTTGGACATTTGTTTACGAGATATTAGGTTTTAGGTTATAGGCCGCTAGGTTCTACGCTCCCTTATAGGCTCTCGTTTTATCGTCAAAACCTAACACCTATAACCTAGCATCTAGTTAATAACTGCTAACAAGGTCGGCGAACGCTTGCTGCTTACTGCATACTGCTTGTTGCACGTTTTCATCCTCTCCGTTTTATTTTCTCAAACAGGATGATAAGCCCAACCATACCTGCCCAGACTGACGCGAAGACGGAGAAGAGGGCGGAGCCGTTTGAGGTGATTATAAGGAGATTGAAGAGCGCATGCAAGATGACCGCGGCGAGGACCCCGACGAGAAGGTAGTGGTGTCGGACGCTCCGGTGGCGGTGGAATGAGAGCGCGAGCGCGCCGCCGATTGCTGCGGAGGAGAGCGTGTGGAGGAGGGTCGCGCCGATGAAGCGGAGGTTCCCGGTCACGAGCCCGGCGAGGAACCCATCCTCCGTGAGTGGACCGATGAGGAAGAAGGCGTTTTCAAGCGCCGCAAACCCGAGCGCGGTCGTCATAAGGTAGATCAGCGCATCTATCGGCTCATCAACGTAGCGACTCCGGAGGACGAGCACTGCCGCTAGAGCGTATTTTGCGAGTTCTTCTATGACGGCCCAAAGTATGATAGTAGTGCTCGACGCGCCGTAGATGCTCCACACCCAGCGCTCCAGGGGGATCACGAGCGGCACCGCGAGCATCCCCGCGACGAACGCGAGCGCAATCATCCCGCGCGGCTCCGGGCGCTTGCGATCTTCATGGCGCCAGAACCAAAGCCAAAAGAGGGCAGGGAGGAAACCGCCGAGGGCGGCGTACAGAATGGTTGTTAGGTGCATGTTTTTGGTACTAGGTGCAAAGTGCACGGTACACGGCGGGAATTACTAGTATGCATCGAGTGTTGCACCTTGCACTGGGCACCGTGCACCTGGTGTTTACTTCGGCCATCGTTCTACGAGCAGCAATTTCTCCTCGCCTTCGCGCCTCGGTATGATCTGCCAAATCGCCTCGGTGAGAAAGGGCATGAATGGGTGGAGGAGGATGAGGACTCGGCGCAGGAGGGAGTCGAGGAGTAGCGCCGCCACACGCGCATCCTTCGCGTCCTCTCCCCTCAGGCGCGGCTTCGCCTCCTCTATAATTTTATCAGCAAACGTGTGCCAGACGTAGTGGTAGAGCTTCTCCGCGGCGACGTGAAGTCGAAAGTGTTCCATGTCGTCGGTAACCTCGCGCGAGAGCTCGTCAAGCTCGCCGAGGAGTTTGTTGTCGCCCTCGTCTGTATCTTGTATTTTGTATCTTGTATTTTGTATCGTTCCTTCGGCGTTCTCAACAACAAACCGCGCGATGTTCCAGAGCTTGTTTGAGAAATGCTTGTACCCCTTTATCTTATCCTCGGCAAGCGCGAGCGAAGTGCCTGGAGTGTTACCAACAATGAGTCCCATGCGGAGCGCGTCGGTACCATATTTTTCGGTGATGGTGAGGGGATCAATGACGTTGCCTTTCGATTTGCTCATTTTTTTCCCATGCGCGTCAAGGACGAGCCCATGGAGATAAACGGTGCGAAACGGGACCTGGCCCGTCACATAGAGCGAGAGCATGGTCATGCGCGACACCCAAAAAAAGATAATTTCTCCCGCAGTTTCAAGCACATCGGTGGGGAAGAAGGTTTTGAAATCGCTTGAGTCCGGGTAGCCGAGCGCCGCGAACGGCCACTGGCCTGAAGAGAACCAGGTGTCGAACGTATCGGGGTCTTTTCGTACTGCTCCGCCGCAGCGTGGACACACCCCGATGTTTCCTTCGAGATCAACGAAGCCATCCTCGCAGTGCTCGCAGAGCATAGCGGGGATCGGGATGCCCCAGACGATTTGCCGTGAGATATTCCAATCAATGATGTTCTCGAGCCAGTGGAGTACTATCTTTTTATAGTAGTCGGGAATGAAGACAACTTCGCCGCTTTCGATCGCCGTTCTCGCGCGCGCGGCGAGCGGTTGCATGCGTATGAACCACTGCGGTTTTATCTGCGGCTCAATCGGCGTGTCGCATTTGTAGCAGACACGCACCGTGTGCTTATAGCTCTCGTCGACATGGTCGAGCAGCCCTTTTTGTTTTAGTTTCTCAACGATGAGCGGCCGCGCCTTTTTGATGTGCATGCCAGCGAATTCTCCGGCGATGGGAAGCAGCTTTCCGCCCCAATCGATGACTTGCTCCTTATCGAGCCCGTGCCGCTCGGCGATCTCAAAGTCGACGGCGTCGTGCCAGGGAGTGATGGTCATGACGCCAGTGCCGAAATCTCGGTCAATAGCAGTGTCCTTGATAACAGTCGCCCTGACCGGTCCATTGATCCACTCGAGCTCCAGAGTCTCGCCATCTCGGTAATTCCGGTAGCGTTCATCATCCGGGTGCATAACCACATATTTGTCGCCGAACTTCGTTTCCGGCCGCGCGGTGCCGATCGTAAACGGCCCGTATTTGAGATAGTAAAATGCATCGGTGCGCTCTTCGTCCTTGATTTCAAGGTCGGAGAAGGACGTTTGGTGCTTCGGGCACCAGCTTACGATCCGCTTGCCGCGGTAGAGGAGCTTGTCGTCGGCGAGCCTTTTGAATGTCTGGTAGACGGTGCGCACGACATCCTCGTCCAAGGTGAATTTCTCGCGGGACCAGTCGCATGAGGCGCCGAGACGGCGTACTTGGCCGTTGATGTTCGCGCGGTTGGCTTGGGTGAACTCCATGATTTCATCATAGAGTTTCTGCGGCGGCATATCGAAGCGGGAGCGTCCTTCTTTTTCGAGTTTTTTTTCGTACACCACCTGCGTTTCAAATCCCGCGTGGTCATTGCCCGGGAGCCAGAGCGCGCGCTTGCCACGCATACGCTCGTAGCGCACGAGAATGTCCTCGATCGTCATGACGAGTGCATGGCCCGCATGGAGATTACCGTTCGCGTTCGTCGGCGGCATGATGAGCGTAAACGCCGTATCGCGCCCGCCCGGGAGTTTGTCCGGGTTAAAGAAACCGCTCTCCTCCCACCTCCGGTAGAGTGCCGCCTCCCACTCGCGGTGATCGTATGGCTTTTTAAGCCGCTCGTCTGCCATAGGCATTATCATACAAAGATCGCCCGTACGCCGCAACGGATCGGATCGGCTTTGCGTACCATGCTCGCGCGGCGATCCTATTACACAGTACTACACGGTAATGACGCCGTGAGGGCCTTTTTGTGTTGCATTTGCAATAACACTGCGATCGCTTTGTTATTGCAAATGTACGATTACGATAAAGATTACGGTTCAACAACTGGATTGCTTCCCGCCATGCTTTGCTCTGCACTGTCTGATGTAGGGCTTCGCTCGCGGCTTCGGCCAAATCGCTCGCAATGCATTAAATGACGGGCGTGAGTGATTACCGTGTGCCGTTTGAAGTTTGACAAGACGCCTTTCTTTGCTAGGATGAATGTTGAGCTCGTCCACGGGCGGGCTTGTTTTAGTATGTCACGGTCGCTGAAGAAAGGTCCCTATGTGGACGCGAAGCTCCTGAAGAAAATCTCCGGCAAGAAGCCGGAGGACTTCAAGCAGCCCGTCCGCACCTGGGCGCGCCGGAGCCAAATCAGCCCCGAGATGGTCGGGTTCACGTTTGGCGTGCATAATGGACGAGAGCATATACCAGTATTCGTGAGCGAGGAGATGGTGGGGCAGCGGCTCGGCGAATTTTCGTTGACGCGCAAGTTCGTGCGACACGGCGGCAAGATGCAGAAGGAGATCGAGACCAAAAAGAAAGAAGCCGAGCTCGCCGCGGCAAAAGCGGCGAAAGAGCCGGCGGGAGTGAAGAAGTAGTGTTTATTTTAGGGATTAGTAACTCGTCACTAGTAACTAGGGACTTCTTCTGTATCGGTTCTCGTCGCTCGTTTCTAGTTACCAGTTACTGATTACCAGTCCCTCGTTTTATGAGAGCCACCCTCAAAACCTATCGTCAGTCGCCGCGTAAAGTGCGACTTGTTGCTGATACAATCCGAGGCAAGCGGGTCAGCGAGGCGCTCACCGTGCTCTCGTTTCTTGAGAAGCGCGCGGCGGCGCCGATCAGAAAATTGCTTGAGTCCGCGGTTGCGAATGCGCGGCAGAATTTCGGCGCTGATCCCGACGGGCTTGCCGTCCGCGAGATCACCGTGAACAAGGGCGCGGTTCTCAAACGCTCGATGCCTCGCGCGCGCGGCAGGGCGACGCCGATTCGTAAGAGAACCTCGCATATAAGTATTACTTTGGGCGAATGATTTTTAAGTTTGCAGGGTTAGGTTATAGAGTCGAATTTTCAATGTACAATTTTCAATTTTCAATCAATTTTGCAATGACTCAATTTTCAAACACGTCGACGTTTATCCGTCGCTCGTCGTCGAAACATTGAAAATTGATAATTGAAAATTTCAACGTATGTCTCACACCGTCCACCCCTACGCCCACCGCCTCGGCATCATTCGCGACTGGAAGTCGCGCTGGTGGGCGTTGGGTGAACAATACAAAACGCGTCTCCGGGGCGACGTGTTGCTTCGCGAGTATCTTGAGAAGCGCCTGCGCGGGCTCTATGTGAGTACGATTGAGATGGAGCGCGGCGCGCACATGCTCCGCATCATCGTGAAAACGACGCGCCCGGGGCTCCTCATCGGCCGCAGTGGCGAGGGCGCGACGCGCCTTCGCGGCGACATCGTGAATTTCCTCAAGAAGCGCCGCGGTCTCCTTGAGAGCGCGGGAGACATCAAACTCGACATTGAGGAGGTGCGCTCGCCGGAGTCGAACGCGAAAATCGTCGGCTACATGGTTGTGGACGGCCTCGAGAAGCGCATGCCGTTTCGCCGTGTGCTCAAACAAATCGTGGAGAAAGTGATGGCGAATCGGGATGTACTTGGCGTGCGCATAAAGCTCTCCGGCAGGCTCGGGGGTGCCGATATGGCACGGCAGGAGGACGTGCGTAAGGGTAGGATTCCGCTTCAGACGTTTCGCTCAGACATAGATTTCGCTCGGCTTCGAGCTACGATTCCGCAGGGCGATATCGGTGTGAAGGTGTGGATCTATAAAGGAGAGGTGTTTCAGAAGTAAAGTAAAGGACGTGAAGATGGTGATGAAAGAATTTTCAATTTACAATTTTCAATTTTCAATCAATTTTGCAATGAATCAATTTTCAAACACGACGTCGTTCGTCATTGAGTCATTGAAACATTGAAAATTTATTGAAAATTGAAAATTGGGACTTGAAAATTTTCGACTATGTTGTTTCCCAAAAAAGTAAAACATCGTAAGTGGCAGAAACACCGGCGTAATCTCTCGAAGGTTGGCGTCGCCTCGCGTGGCACGACGGTCGCATTCGGGTCGTGGGGCTTGCGCGCGACGAGTTACGGCAGGATCCGTTCGACGCAAATCGAGGCGGCGCGTCGCGTGCTCTCGCGGGGCGTTGCGAAGTCCGGCCGGGTGTGGATCCGGATATTTCCGGACCGTCCGTATACTGCGAAGCCCCCGGAAGTAGGCATGGGCAAGGGAAAGGGCGACCCGCAGGGCTTTGAAGTCGAGGTGCTGCCCGGACGGATACTCTTTGAGATAGATGGCCTTGCGCGCGAGGCGGCGCTTGATACGCTTCGTAAGGCCGCGAGCAAGATGCCAGTGAAGACACGGGCAGTGAGTGCGTAGTCCTTTACTTTATGAAAAAAGCGACGTATAAAGATATATCCGATGTCGATCTCGCCAAGGCTCTTCGCGAGAAACGCGAGACGCTTCGCGCATTTCGTTTTGCCTCCTCGGGTGCCAAGGTGAAGAATGTGCACGAGGGACGGAATGTGAGGAGAGATGTGGCGAGGATATTGACGGAGTTGGAGCGCCGTTCCACTAGTGGGGTGCGTGGGGCAGCGTAATTTCCAATTTTCAATTTTACAATTTTCAATCAATTTTGCAATTACTCAATTTTCAAACACGACATCGTTCGTCATTGACTCATTGGAGCATTGAAAATTTATTGAAAATTGGAAATTGGAAATTGAAAATTTTTAGCGGCGATTACTTTTAGAGATATGGTAACTTCTAATATAAAGTCCCATGTTAGAGGCGGCAGGGTGCTACGCGGTACCGTTGTCTCCGACAAAATGCGCGACACCGTCGCGGTTGTGGTGACGCGCTACGTGAAGCACCCGCGCGTCGGCAAGTATGTGCGCTGTCGGAAAAAGTATCTCGCGCATGATGCAGGCAACACGCATCACACGGGAGATACTGTCACCATACGGGAGACCAGGCCCCTGTCTAAACGAAAATCTTTTATCGTTGCCCCGTAGGGACTCGTAATCAGTAACTCGTAACTAGCAGCCGGCAATTTGGCGTGACTGTAACAATAGCAAGAGGCGATGTCGCCCCTAGTTACCAGTTACTAGTTACGAGTCCCCACTTACATGATCCAGCCCCAAACCATCGTCACTATAGCGGACAATTCCGGCGGCAAGATCGGACGCATCTTCAAGGTGCCCGGCGGATCGCGCCGCAGGTACGCGCGTCTCGGGGACGTGGTCATTCTCTCGGTGCAGGTCGCGGAGCCGCGAAAGACTGTGAAGAAGAAAGACATCTGCCACGCGGTCGTCGTGCGGCAGCGGCAGCCCTTTCGCCGGAAGGATGGTTCGTACGTGCGTTTTGATGACAACGCCGTGGTGCTCATTGAGAAGGGCAAGCTCGAGCCGCGCGCGAATCGCATCTTCGGCCCGATGCCGCGGGAGCTTGCGGAGAGGGGATACCAGAAAATAATATCTCTTGCCCCCGAGGTGGTATAGTTTGGGAATTTTCAATTTACAATTTTCAATCAATTTTGCAATGGCTCAATTTTCAAACACGACATAGTCCGTCATTGAGTCATTGGAGCATTGAAAATTATTTGAAAATTGCAAAATTGAAAATTGAAAATTTTTAGCGGCGTGGGAACCCATCGTCATGAAACTGCATCGTGGTGACAATGTCATAATTATTTCCGGCAAAGACCGTGGTCGCACCGGCACGGTAACGCGCGCGCTTCCTGCGAGCGAGCAGGTGATTATTGACGGCCTCAATATGCGGAAGCGTCACCGCCGTCCGCGTCGCGCGAATGAGAAAGGGCAGATTGTCGATCTTGCGCACCCGATTCATATCTCGAACGTGATGCTTGTTGACCCGAAGACAGGGAAGCCTACGCGGGTGGGGTACAGGATGGAGGGAGGAAAGAAAATAAGGTTCGCCAAAAAAAGTGGAGCCGCACTCATCTGAATAAGCGTAAAGCGCAAAGCGAAAAGCGCAAAAAAAAACAGTAAAAAATTTCAAGCTCCAACCAACAAGCTCCAAACAAATTTCAAATTCCAATGCATCAAATCTCAAACACGCACGTCGTGTTTGGAAATTGGATTTTGAATATTGAGATTTGTTTGGAGACGGGTTTTTTTGGAATTTGGAAATTAGTGAACGTATGGTTACCGAAAAATTACAAAGCGCTTTCGGCGCTCTCAAAGACCGTTTTGGCTATACCAACATATGGCAGGCTCCTCGCCTTGTGAAGATTGTCGTCTCGGTCGGCGCGGGCCGCGTGAGCAAAGACGAGAAGCGGCTCGCGCTGATTGCAGACCGGCTCGCGAAGATCACGGGGCAGAAGGCGGCACCCCGCGCCGCAAAGAAAGCGATCGCTTCGTTCAAGTCGCGGCAGGGGGACATCGTGGGTTACCAGGTGACGCTCCGCGGTCGACGGGCGCGCGATTTCCTCACGCGGCTTATCTCGATTGCCCTGCCGCGCACGCGTGACTTCCGCGGTGTTGCGCGCAGTTCTGTTGACGAGATGGGCAACTGCACCGTCGGCATTTCGGAGCACATTATCTTCCCCGAGAGCGCGGACGAGGAGTCGCGCGACATCTTCGGCTTTGCGGCGACGATTGTTACCACAGCCCATACGCGAGACGAGGCGCTCGCTTTCCTTGAGCACCTCGGCATGCCGTTTACAAAGTGACTCGTGTTCGACTATAGTTTTCGGAGAAGTGAATGGTTTTTTGCTTCGTTTGCAATCGATCGCGCGTCCCTGCGGTTCCGACCGTTCGGGGCGCTGTCTTTTTTTTGGCGTGACGATGCGCGTTTGACTTCAGCGCGGAGTTTCGCTACTATAAAGCCCGAGCCCACTGAGCTGCGGGCTTCTTCATTGCTTTTGGAAAGGTATGGCGAAGACATCGGTCATTGCACGGGCTTTGAAGCCCCCCAAATTCCGCTCGCGGGTCGTGCGGCGGTGTTTTCGGTGTGGCAGGAAGCGCGGCTATATGAGTGACTTCGATCTCTGCCGCATCTGCTTCCGTGAGCTCGCGAATGAAGGGATGATACCGGGCATTAGAAAGTCGAGCTGGTGATTTTTTTAACGAGGGGTTAGTAATCAGTAACTGGTAACTGGGGACGGGATGGCGTCGCGTCCTAGTGACTAGTTACCAGTGACTAGTCCCCAGTAACCATGGATCCTATCGCCGACATGTTGATACGTTTCAAAAACGCGGGGAGCGCGCGGAAGCCCTCGGTTTTTGTGCCGTATTCAAAGATGAAGTTCTCGATCGCGACGCTCCTTGCGCGCGAGGGTTTTCTTGGCGGCGTGACGCGTCGCACGCGCCGCGGCAAAAAAATGCTCGAGTGCATGCTGCGCTCTGGGGAGGGAAACTCCGGGATCCGCGGCGTGCGACGCCTCTCGAAGCTCTCGCGGCGAGTCTACCTCGGCGCTGACGGCATTCGCCGCGTGCGGCAGGGTTTCGGGCGGCTAGTACTCTCGACCCCAAAAGGCATCATGACCGGCGAGGAAGCGCGGAAAGAGCATGTGGGAGGGGAGGCGCTGTTCACCATTTGGTAAAACATTTATGGAGTAAAGTAACCGCTTTTTTTGAGAAGCTAAAATTTTCAATTTTCAATGTTTCAATGACGCAATGACGAGTGGCGGACGAATGTCGACGTGTTTGAAAATTGATTCATTGCAAAATTGATTGAAAATTGGAAATTGTAAATTGAAAATTCAGACTATACTATGTCTCGTTACGGCAAACAACCTATCACGATTCCCGTGGGCGTTGACGTCACCCTCGGCGACGGCGGTGAAATTACTGTCGGCGGTGCGCACGGTACGCTCGCGCGTGTTTTTCGTTCGGAGATCGAGATTCGTAAAGATGACAATGCGCTCCTTCTCGCGCCGAGAGCGAAGACCGAGCTCGCCCACGCGCTCTGGGGCACCTACGCGGCGCACCTGCGCAACATGATCCAGGGCGTGCGCGAGCCGTTTGTGAAGAAGCTGGTGATAGAGGGCGTCGGCTTTCGGGCAGAGGCCGCAGGCGAGACGCTGACGCTCCAGCTCGGCTTTTCGCACCCGGTGAAAGTCGCGATACCGAAAGGGATTGCGGCAAAGGTGGAGAAGGGCACCATCACGATTACCGGCGCGGACAAGGAGCTCGTGGGGGAATTTGCAGCGCGGGTCCGGGCGCTCAAGAAGCCGGAGCCGTACAAGGGCAAGGGGATTCGCTATGAGGGTGAGGTCGTGCGTAGGAAGCAGGGGAAGAAATCGGTGTAACGGGTGTAACGAGAGGGTAGAGAGTGGAAAGTGGAGAGTAGATTGTAGTCTACTTTCTCCCTTCCACTTTCTACTTTCCAAAATAAAACAAATATATGCGCCCAACAAAACAGACACAACGTATTCGTCGCCACAAACGCATCCGCGCGAAGGTACGCGGTACCTCCGTGCGTCCCCGTCTCGCCGTGTATAAGTCCAATCGCTATCTTCACGTGCAGCTTGTTGATGACCGTACGGCGAAAACGATCGTTGGCATCATGAGTCGCGGTATCGGCTCGGGGAGCAAGGTCGAGCGCTCCCGGGTGGCAGGTGAGCAGCTTGCAAAAGCCGCGCGCGCAAAAGGCATCGAGCGCGTGGTGTTTGACCGTGGTGGCTTTAGCTTCAGAGGGAGGATTGCGGCATGCGCAGAAGGGGCGAGATCAGGAGGACTTGTATTTTAGCTTTTAGTTGTTAGCTTATAGCTTTTAGAAGCTTCGAACGACTACGTCGCAACGCGCGTGTACCGCAGTATCTCTAAAAGCTAACAGCTATAAGCTAAAAGCTAGAAATTTATGCCAGATCAAAGACCACAAGGACAAAGAGGAGGAGCGCGCGGGGCGAGACCGCCACGCGGGCAAGGAGGCGCTCGTCCTGAGCGCGCGCGCCCTCAGCGCGGCGGGCGCGCTGGTGGCCCGCGCGGCGGCGCAGAGCGCCGCCCGCGCCGCGGCGGGCCCGAAACATCAGACCGTTCACGTCAGTACAAGCCGGAGTTCGATCAAAAGATTCTCGACATCCGCCGTGTCGCGCGCGTTGTTTCCGGTGGGCGCCGATTTTCTTTCAGCGTGACGATTGTCGTCGGGAATCGCGCCGGCTCGGTCGGCGTCGGCCTCGGCAAGGCTGGGGACACGCCGCTTGCGATCGAGAAGGCAACGCGCGATGCCCGTAGAAATCTTATCGTCATCCCGCTCACCGAGAGCAAGTCGATCCCTCACGACACCGCAGCGAAGTATGGCGCGAGCATTGTGGAGTTCACGCCCGTCCGCGGACGCGGCCTCGTCGCGGGGAGCTCGGTGAGGAGCGTGCTTGAGCTCGCGGGCATCACCGACGTGTCCGCGAAAATTCATTCACGGAGTAAAAATAAGTTGAACAATGCGCGGGCGGCGGTGAAGGCGCTTGAGCAGTTTGTGTCGCATTCGACAAAAATCAAGGCATAAAGCGAATTGGGAACCCACAAGCTCCAAACCAAATAAATTCCAAGCTCCAACCAACAAGTTCCAAACAAACTTCAAATTCCAATGCATCAAATCTCAAACACGCACGTCGTGTTTGGAAATTGGATTTTGAGCATTGAGATTTGTTTGGAGACGGGTTTTTTGGAAATTGGAAATTCGTATCGTATGCAACTCCATCAATTATCGCGAACACATACTCATAAACACGCACGGCGCGTCGGCCGCGGCGGCAAGCGCGGCAAGACCTCGGGACGCGGCACGAAGGGGCAGCGCTCTCGCGCCGGGCACCGGATGCGCCCCGAGCTCCGCGACATCCTGAAGAAGCTCCCGAAGCGCCGCGGCTACGGCAAGAACCGCGCGCGCGGCGTGAACTCTTCGCGCGTGCGGCCGCTCGTTCTGAATGTCTCCGCGCTCGAGCGCACGTTTGCGGGAGGCGCGCGCGTTACTCCCGCCTCGCTCATCGCGGCAGGTCTCATTTCGAAGCGCGGCGGCAAAATGCCGCTTGTGAAGATCCTCAGCGACGGCGCGCTCACCAAGGC
Source organism: bacterium (assembly GCA_030697645.1). Lineage (NCBI taxonomy): Bacteria > bacterium. Next base: position 30,476 of record JAUYPI010000003.1, read on the forward strand.
GCTCACGGTGAGCGGCTGCAGTGTCTCCGCTTCGGCGAGGGCGAAGATTGAGGGAGCGGGAGGGGGAATAAATCAAAAGTAAAAAATCAAAAATTAAAAATCACGAACCGCGCAGCTTGCTGCGCGGTTCGTGATTGCGGTCTTCTGGTGAGATACCGGGTCCCGGTCTTCACCTGATGGAATATGCAGATTTGCACGGGCAACCCCTGAAAAACCCTTGCTAATCCGCGTCTTCCGTCGACTACCGCCACAACGATTGTCCATCCTTGTCCCTCGAGAATTTTCTAACTCGTATACGCCGAACGCGGGGAAGTTTGTCAACAGTAGGCGAGTTTGACAGGGGACGAAAGGGTGTATATAGTGATTTTACGTATGAGTAGATTGACTAAACTACACAAAAAGCGGAGGAGCTGACACTCGTCTTTGGTAGACTGTGTTCGTCCCATCCGCTCAAGGTGAGCGGTTTTTGTTTTGTCCGAACGATTGGACGATTGATTCTTTGTCAACAAAATAGGCCCCACGGCAAGAACGCATGGAGCGTTTTTAATTTCGATATTTTGAAATTTTGATATATCGAGGTGCCGGTGGCGGGCTAAAGCAAAAAGAATCAAATTAAGCAGGTAAAACCGTGCTTCGCACGGACATTTCGAAATATCGATATATCGAAATTTCCGCGCGGAGCGCGGTAGCGGTTTTTCCGTTCCTCACAGGAATGGAAGCGCATATGGTGGATGCCTAGACTCCACATGGCGATGAAGGACGCGGCCTGGCGGCGATACGCTTCGGGGAGGTGCCTGGTAACCTTTGATCCGAAGATTTCCGAATGGGGAAACCCCTTTGCATAAAACGCATTGATCTGCCTGTATGTTTTGACTTTTGATTTTTGACAAAAAACCGACTGTCTGACACCTGACGTCAGAGCAGTCGGCCGCTTCGAACTCGCCCTCGATCCTTAACTTACATAGAGGATGAGGGAGAATGCGAGTAGTAAAAGCAATGCTGCGAGCATATACCAATATTTGTTGTTTTTATTGAGCTCGCGATTTGCAGCCCCCAGCGCTTGCGCGGGCACTTCCTGCTCTTCCGTTCTGAGTAAGGAATGGGGATGCCTGTTATTGTGCATGGCATTGCTCCTAATCTAAGGTAAGAACTTTAAACTCACCCCGTGAGCTTACGTCACGAATATTTTATACTATAAGTATATTTTTGTCAAGAGTCAAAACATACAGGCAGAGGCATACCCAGGGAAGTGAAACATCTCAGTACCTGGAGGAAAAGAAAACAACCGTGCTTCGCACGGACATTTCGAAATATCGATATATCGAAATTTCCGCGCGGAGCGCGGCCATTCCCTTAGTAGCGGCGAGCGAAACGGGAGGAGCCTAAACCGTGCGCAGCACGGACATATCGATATTTCGAAATTTCGATATTTCCGCGCTGCGCGCGGTGTTGTACGGCAACGGCGTAGTTTAACTAGAGAAGTTACAAAGTGGTTTGTTAGCGGAATCTGCTGGAAAGCAGAGCCCCAGCGGGTAATAGCCCCGTACGCGAAAGCACGCCACCTTCTTTGCTGTTGTTCGTGAGTACCTCGGGACATGAATAGCCCGAGGGAATCTGGCAGGACTAACTGCCAAGGCTACATACGTGTGGAGATCGATAGTGAACAAGTACCGTGAGGGAAAGGTGAAAAGCAGCCCGGTGAGGGCGGTGAAATAGACCTGAAACCATATGCGTACAAGGAGTCGGAGCTGCCGCACCTCATTGCATTCGGTGCGGACATTTCGATATTTCGAAATATCGATATATCGAAATGTCCACCGCGCCGAGTGTAGCGAGGTGCGGCGGTCACGGCGTGCCTATTGAAGAATGAGCCAACGAGTTGTCGTTTGTTGCCCGTCTAACCGCTTGTCGCGGGAAGGCATAGGGAAACCGAGTGTTAAAAGCGCGATCGCCTGCTCATATTTTTGGATTTTTATTAGTGGAAGTTAACTGAAACCGCCACGTTCATGTTAAACGTAGCGGTTTATCCCTGAGTCCAAGGAAGAGCGTCTTCCTCACCTTGTGAGGAAGAACCAGATTTTATCTGGAATGAGCTTTTGAAGGAAAGAGCCTGGAACAAGGAAATAAGCAAGTGCAATACAGATCAAAAGCGGCCAATATATCCACCTTGGGACGAAATACCCGAGAAGATAGAAAACACCAGCAACGATACCAATAATGATATGACCTTTAAGGTTCATTTTCGTCTCCAATCTCGAATGAGGTGCCAGGGGGATGGGGGGTTCTCTATACAACAAATTAGTATAAATGTATTAATTTGTCAAGAGTCCAAAAATATGAGCAGGTACAGCAGCAAACGCCAGACCCGAAGCCGGGTGAGCTTGCCATGGGCAGGGTGAAGGCGATGGAAACATCGCTGGAGGCCCGAACCGGTCAGCCGTGCAAAACTGTCGGATGACCTGTGGCAAGGAGTGAAAAGCTAATCGAACTCGGTAATAGCTGGTTCTCTCCGAAATAGCTTTAGGGCTAGCGTTCTGTGTTCCTTCCGGGGGTAGAGCACTGGATGGAAAGAATAGGGAGCAATCTCGTCTTTCCAATCAAACTCCGAATACCGGAAGCACGCCGCACCTCATTGCATTCGGTGCGGACATATCGATATTTCGAAATTTCGATATGTCCGCCGCGCCGAGTGTAGCGAGGTGCGGCGGATAGCAGGGCAGTTAGACTATGGGGGCTAAGCTCCATTGGTCAAAAAGGGAAGAGCCTTTGATCTCCAGTTAAGGTCCCTAATACGGCGCTCAGTGCATCTTAAGGAAGTAGAGACCCACAGACAGTGAGGAGGTTGGCTTAGAAGCAGCCATCCTTTAAAGAAAGCGTAACAGCTCACTCATCGAGGGTTTCTGCGCCGCAGATTCACGGGGCTTAAGCGCCGAACCGAAACTGAGGATGCCGTGCGCAGCACGGACATATCGATATTTCGAAATTTCGATATTTCCGCGCTGCGCGCGGTGTGGTAGGAGAGCATCCTGCACCCGCAATGAAGCACGGGCGTGAGCTCCGTGTGGAGCGTGCAGGAGTGAGAATGTTGGCACAAGTAACCGCAATGCGGGTGAAAGCCCCGCACGCCGAAAGCCCAAGGTTTCCTTGGCGATGACAATCAGCCAAGGGTTAGTCGGGCCTTAGCCGATGGCGAAAGCCGGAGGTGATGGACACACGGTTAATATTCCGTGACCCGGATCCATTTCGATGTGGTGACGGAGGAGATAAGCGGGGGCGCATTATTGGATTTGCGTCGCCCGTGCGAAGACGCGCCGCCTAGGTAAATCCGGACGGCACGCCGCCGCACCTCATTGCATTCGGTGCGGACATTTCGATATGTCGATATTTCGAAATGTCCGCCGCACCGAGTGTAGCGAGGTGCGGCGGTACCGTCGAGCGCGGTAGAAATTCCGGGGTTCGCCCCGGGAAATCCTCGCGAAGAGCCTTCCAAGAAAAACCACTAAGGCTAGGTGGATTCGGTCCGTACCGCAAACCGACACAGGTGGGCAGGTCGAGAAGACCAAGGCGAACGGGTGAGTGTTCCCCAAGGAACTCGGCAAAAAAGCAGCCGTAACTTCGGGATAAGGCTTGCCTTGTCGGGGCTGAAAGAAGGAAAATTTTGTTCTTTAAGGAGACGATCAATGGATAGCATAGGTGGGAGGCTGAATTATTGGAGCGGCGAAAAATCCAATAGAAATACCAGCCGTCAGTGGAATACCACCCTTGATCGTTTTCGTCCGGAAATTCGCTTAAAAACCGAGTTTCCGGTTGAGTTCAGTGGAGCAAATCGGGCGTTTAGTCGAGTGCTTCCATGCCGTGTAAAATAGCGCTTGTCTGATTTGCTCCGCCAGTCCAATGGAGCGGTCAGGCCGGAGAGTTCTCCTGCAATACGTGGGTGACCCATGAGAGGTTGCTACGTTCCCTTGCAAGGTTCTGTAAAAATCTCCCGCCCTGCCGAGTGGTTGAAGTCCACGCCGCTCCAACCCGACCAATGGGGTAGATCATGGATACTTTCTGGGATATTGGGAGTGATAACCTCCGAACCCAATTTCCGGAGTAGCAAGTATGCATGGTCTACTCCTTCAATCAATCGGGGGATGTCTCTGATATCCCCTCCTTCTTTCAGCTCCGATGAGGCCGCAGCGAAAGTACCCCTGCCGACTGTTTACCAAAAACACAGCTCCCTGCGAACTCGCAAGAGAATGTATAGGGGGTGATGCCTGACCAATGCCGGAAGGTCAAACAGTGGTGGTGACCGCATCACACGGCGTGTGATGCGGACATATCGATATTTCGAAATTTCGATATGTCCGCATCGCGCTTCGCGCGATGCGGTTGCTGGCCGCTGTAAGCCCCGGTGAATGTCGGCCATAACTATAATGGTCCTAAGGTCACGGCTCTCTTGATTTTTCAAGGGAGTCGTGAGGACTGGGACTATTATAGCGGTAAACAGAAAGTGCAAGCTACCTTATCGTGCGGTAACGCACGAATTAGTCCGCACCACGACTCACATGAGAGGCCATACGTCGTGCTCCGACACCACTTTTTGGTTTCAGTCTTAGCTGAAACCAAAAAGTGGTGTCGGGTGAAGATATGGTCCTTCGCAAGAAGGAAAGCGAAGAGCGAAATTCCTTGTCCTCTAATTAGGGACGCGCACGAATGGCATAACGAGTGGGGGACTGTCTCGGGGAACAGCCCGGTGAAAATACAATCCCGGTGAAGATGCCGGGTACCTGCAGCTAGACGAAAAGACCCTAGAAGCTTTACTATAACTTGATATTGGTCGTATGTTTCCACTGCGTAGCATAGGTGGGAGGCTTTGAAGCTCTGCTCTCGGGCAGCGTGGAGCCGTCAGTGAAATACCACTCTGTGGGAGTGTACGCTCTAACCTCGACGGCAAAAACGGCGAGGGACAGTATCTGGTGGGTAGTTTTGTTGGGGCGACATCCTGAAAGTTCTGCGAAAGGAGGCCTTTCGCAGCGTCGTCCCGGATCGTCATTTATTCCTGACGGTTCGAAGCCGTGCGTGGCACAGAATTTCCAATTTCCAATAACCAATTTCCAATAAAATGTCCAATGTTTCAATTTCCAATGTTCAAACGTTCATGTTTGAGATTTTGAATTTGAGATTTGGAATTTGTTTGGAAATTTAACACTTGGAGCTTGGAGCTTCCGCGCCGCGCGCGGCGAAGGGGATCCCGTATGGCAACATGCGGGCAAACATCTTGCTATTTGCTGGAACAGCCGGCGTATCTGGCACTACCATGAGAGGAGGATGATACATGTATTATCTTTTACAGATCCAAACGAATGAGGAAATTATGTTCACCGAAAAAGATGATCACCGTGCGCTTCGAGAAGCGCGCAAGTATCTTTGGGAGCATGGAATAACGAAAGAGGACGGATCAAAAGTTAAGCACGAAGTCACCGTTACCCTTTCAGGGTTACTGCGACGGATCAAAACATGGTGAAAATGTGACCAGTGCGGCCAACCAGCAGGGAAGGAGAAAATTACCAATGAGTGCAGCAACACCAGTGGATGATCTTGGTGAAACAAAGACAAAGATAAATATTGTAAAGGAGTTAGACGATATTTTACACGATTACAAGTCTGAACGCTTCAAGTTAGATACGGTGGCGTATCATGTATCAGTGCCTGCAGGAGAAACAGAGAAAGAAAGAGAACGATTAGCTAAGCAGACGCTGAAAAAATGTCTTTGGCTGGTAGTTAATTATCTCACCCTCAACGACTAAACGCAGGATTCCTTACCGACGGGCGATTTCGCTCGTCGGTAAGGAAAAGATATAGTCTGATCTCCATGGCGACATGGAGAGGCACGCAGAAATGACGTGCCCGCGCCGTGCTTCGCACGGAAATTTAAATATTTAAACATTTAAACTTCCGCGCGGAGCGCGGCGGGCAACAACAATGCCTAAAAAGTAACGGAGGAGTCTATTAAGGTCGGCTAGGCGCGAATGGAAACCGTGCCGATAGTGTAAGGGCACAAGCCGGCTTCACTGCGAGGCGTACATGCCAAGCAGATGCGAAAGCAGAGCCTAGTGAACCGACGGTTCGCTTTAGAAGCGGCCGAAGATTAACGGATAAAAGCTACTCTAGGGATAACAGGCTGGTACCGCCCAAGAGTCAATGAGGCTCCCTCTGGCGGCAACGTCAGAGTAAACTGTGACTCAAATCGGTGAAATCCAGCGTTCGCAATTTGCAATTTCTAATTCCCAATTTCGAATTAGTAGTTGATAATTCGTAATTGCGTCAGCTGGACAATACCGAGGGTAAGAGAACTTGAAATTTGTTATATGGAAACAAAACGCGCACAACGCGCTCGTGTGCTACCTCTCGACCAGAGGCAGCGTGAGATCGTTATCGGATCTCTCCTAGGAGACGGACATTTGGCACGGACAACGCGAGGATATGCGTTCCGGGTCAATCACGGGATAGGACAGCGTGAGTATGTTAATTGGAAGTATCAGGAGCTCGAGTCGTTTACGAACTCGAGGCCGAATACATGTGATCGATCGTACTATTTTCGCACCGTATCTCACCCGTACTTCGACGAGTTGCGTCGTGTGTTCTATGTTGGCAATCGAAAAATAATTCCAGAAATGCTTGAGGGCTGGTTGACGCCACTCGTGTTCGCCGTGTGGTTTATGGACGACGGCACGCGAGACGGAAAACAAGTTCGACTGAATACGCAATGCTTCAGAAGAGAAGAGCACGAACTGCTCGTGTTTCTTTTACAAGCTAAACTCGGGATAACGGCGACAATCAATCGAGATAAAGCCCAGTACCGTTTGCGCGTGTGCGAGAAAAGCATGCCGCGCTTTCGAGCACTGGTGTCCCCGTTGATTATTCCGAGCATGCGCTACAAGTTCTCCCCGTAACGACTTCCGCATTTCACTGCGGGGACTGCGGGCTTAAAAAGCCGCAGTAAAACGTCACCGTCCCGAAAGGGACGAAGGTATAGTCTACCTCATGAGTAATCATGAAGTGCCATATCGCCGGCGGTGTTCGGCACCTCGATGTCGGCTCACCTCATCCCGGGGCTGGAGAAAACAGACCTTCTCTCCTTCGCGGAAACGCGAGGGTAATAAACGAGCTCAAAACGGTGAAGGCCTTGAGTTAAAGGTTAACGCCGTAGGAAGCCCACTAGTAATTAGTTCCTAGTAACTGGTAATTAGTGTGGCCCTCTAACGACTGAATCCCGCAAAATGCGGGATGAGATAGAACCATCGCCACGGGTTCTATAATACGGCTCGCACCTACGGTCCGTCTCAGAGGCGGACTACGGTGAAGGCATAGTCTGATATCCGTAGTAATACGGGCAAACACAAACTGAGGTCCCAAGGGTATAGCTGTTCGCTATTTAAAGAGGTACGCGAGCTGGGTTCAGACCGTCCAGGACGTGAATTATGAATGAAGAATCATGAGTCATGGATTGGACAGTCTGAACCCGCATCGAAACTTTTCGTCTATGAAAAATGAAAAAGGCCTAAACGCACTATACAGTGCGTCGGCCAAGGAACCCCACTATCGCTAAAGCTATGGTGGGCGAGACCAATCATATCACGGCGGTCGCCCGCAGTAATGCGGGACGAAGAAGCTGACTATATCGGTGGAACCCTGTTTTACACAGGACAACACCGAGGGAAGTCCGCGTGACCCCGTAGAGACTACATGTCAGCCCTCCGATTTTATCGGAGAAAGGTATAGTCCAATGCACACAGTAATGTGTGGAAACATGCGTGAGACAGGTTGGTCTCCTATCTGCTGCAGGCGTTGATTCTTGAGGGGAGTCGTTCCTAGTACGAGAGGACCGGAATGAACGAACCTCTGGTCTATCGGCTGTCCCGCCAGGGGCACCGCCGAGTAGCTATGTTCGGAATGGATAACCGCTGAAAGCATCTAAGCGGGAAGCCAATCCCAAGATGAGGAATCGCGTCGCCGCATCACACGGAGTGTGATGCGGACATATCGATATTTCGATATATCGAAATTTCCGCATCGCGCTTCGCGCGATGCGGCGGCATCGGCCCGTGGGAGATGACCACGTTGATAGGCACCAGGTGTACGCGCAGTAATGCGTTTAGCCGAGGTGTACTAATCCGCCGAAATTCCTGTGAGGAATAGAGGAACCGCGTCGTACCTCGCTCGGGCTCGGTGCGGAATTTCCAATTTCCAATTTTACAATTTCCAAATAATTTCCAATGACCAAATTTCCAATTTCCAAACACGACGCCGGATGTCGCTCGTCGTTTGAAAATTGACTCATTGAAAATTTATTGAAAATTGAAAATTGATAATTGAAAATTCCGTGTCGAGCACATGGGGGTGTTGAAAAACTTTTACCTGCTTCTTTTTGCTTATTTTTTCGCGACGTTTCGAACGCCGCGTGCTGGTGATTTATCGCCGGGGCCACACCTGTTCTCATTCCGAACACAGAAGTTAAGCCCGGCTGAGGCGATGGTACTCGAAAGGGGAGAGTAGCTCGTCGCCAGCACGCGGCGTTTGATGTCTATCTATCTTTATGCAATACTCCAGCAAGACAGAGGTCTTGGTGGAGTATTTGCTTTAAGAATGTGTTGTAGAGCGAGGAGCGTGTATCCTTAAGGAGCGACTATGAATTGGTGGTTGTCCGGACTTTGTATGCTTTTGGTTGGTTTTCTTCTTGCGGCGATATACAGCCCGATTTTGCCGTACGACGTGCGATACTCATTGTGGTTGTCCGTAACGGCTTTGTTCCACTGAGAACGTCGACAACAGGAGGATTTGTGATGAAAATTTTGATTGTCGGCTCTGGCGCTCGGGAGCACGCGCTTGCGGCAAAGATTGCGGAAAGTCCACTTGTGGAGACGCTCTACGCAGCACCCGGAAATGCGGGGATGGAGATGGTGACCCTTCGATCGAGTGGTTTCTCGCTCGAGCCTGTACATATACAGGCGAGTGACATAAACGGCCTGTGTTCGTTTGCAAAGTGTGTAAGCGTTGATCTTACGGTCGTTGGTCCAGAAATTCCTCTTGCCCTCGGCGTTGTCGATCGATTTCTCGAGTGGGGTTTGCCGATTGTCGGGCCGACGATGGCTGCAGCGAGGCTCGAGGCGTCGAAGATTTTTGCCAAGCAACTCATGTGGGGTCTCGGGATTCCGACGGCCTCGGGGGCAGTTTTCTGTGGTGATGATGTGTGTCTCGCCTCGGTCCTCGGGTATGCCGAGGAGCACTTTCGTCGCGTAAAGGGGCCGCTCGTTATCAAGCAGGATGGTCTCGCTGGCGGCAAGGGGGTGACCATCGTCCGTACGCCCGAGGAAGCGGAGGCGAGCATCCGTGCTCATCTTGAAGAGTGGCGTTTCGGTGACGGCGGCAGAGGACTTGTGCTCGAGAAGTACCTCGGAGGGGAAGAGCTCTCGTTCCATGTCGTTGCTCGCGGCGAGGAGTTTGTGGTTCTCCCCACGGCGCAGGATTATAAATTTCTCTACGCATCAGCGGAGGACGGGGCTCTTGGCGATAACTGGATGACCGGCGGGATGGGGGCATATGCACCAGTCCGCATTACAGCGGCGCTGTATAAGAAAATCATTGATCGTATCGTGCGTCCGACACTCGCCGGCATGAGCGCGCGCCGTACGCCATTTAATGGCGTGCTCTATATAGGTCTTATGATTGTCGAGGATGAACCGTACGTCCTCGAGTTTAACGTGCGGTTCGGCGATCCTGAGGCGCAGGTGATCCTTCCGTTGATCCCGGGCGATATCGTGCCCCTGCTCCTCGCGTGCGCATCGGGAAGGAGGTTCCTCACAGGCGAGTATCGTGAACTGGCATCGTTTGTGCTCCCGGGAGGAGAATCGTCGGGATATGCGGTCTGCGTCGTTCTCACCAGTGATGGGTATGCGAAAGAAAAAAAGCACGGTCGGCACGTGATTGCAGGGCTCGATGTTGTCGCGACGCTGCCCCACACGCGCGTCTATCACGCGAGCACAGTTCGCGGGAGCGACGGCGGGTTTCAGGCGCTCGACGGTAACCGTGTGTTAAGTGTCGTGGGAGAAGGTGATACGCACGAAGACGCATTGGAGAGAGCGTATACTGCGGTCGAAAAAATTTTTTGGCCTGGGATGTATTTCCGCAGGGACATTGGGTTCCTAAAAAAGGATAGTACATGGACAAAACAGCGCTGAAGACCCTGTTGAAGATGGCTATGCGACCCGTACTGCTGGCGTTTCTTGTTATGGTAGCGGTCACCACCGGTGCGGCATTCCTCTCTGATTTGACCGGTACTGGCGTGTGGCCAGTGTTGTTCCTTGGAGGCGTCGCTATAGTACTCCTTGTAATTCGCAGATTTGTTTAACGTGATCTCTTACAGGCGCGACCCTTGGTCGCGCCTGCTTCCCTTTTTCATCTAAAAGCTATAAGCTAAAAGCTATAAGCTCGCACCTATGAGTCTCTGGTCCCTCCGCCATCAGCTCGGCTACGCTTTACTTGGAATCGGGTTCCTCGCGCTTCTTGTGGGGGTGCCGATCACGCTCACTCTGCTCGGGAGGTCCCCGACGTGCTTTGACCGCACGCGCAACCAGGGTGAGAGCGGCGTTGACTGCGGCGGGCCGTGTACGCTTCTCTGTGGCATGGAGGCTGCGGCACCGCTTGTACTTTGGGCGAGAGCAACGCGCGTGACCGAGACGGTCTACAACGCTGCCGCGCTCATTGAAAACCGCAACGCGGGCGCCGGCGCGCGCAACGTGCCGTACTCGTTTAAGCTCTACGACAGCCGCAATGTGCTCATTCTCGAGGAGCGCGGCACGATCTCGCTTCCGCCGCAGACGCGCATCCCTATCTTTGCCGGGGGACTTGTGGTCGGCGCGCGGCCTCCGGCTCGGACATTCTTCGCATTCACTGACGAGCCGATTTGGGAGAAAATGGAGCACCGCGCAGCCGCGCTGACCGTGCAAAATGTTTCGCTGTCGCATGAAATGACAGCTCCGCGCGTCACCGCTGAGCTCGTGAATACCGGCGTTGAGACGATACGCGACATTACGGTCGTAGCCCTGCTCTATTCTCCCGAGGGGAGCATCGTCGCGACCTCTCGCACCGTGGTTGACCAGCTCGGGAAAAACCGCGTCGCGACTATCACGTTCACCTGGCCGGAGCCCCTACCTGCGCGGGTAGGGAAGGTTGATCTGTTTCCGTCCGTCCCATTGGAGTGAGAGAAAATAAGAGAGAGAATAAGACAATTGACATGTAACATTTGACCATTGACCACGAACGAGAGCGCCCGTCGTCGTCAAATGTCAAAGGTCAATTGTCAAATGTTTTTACGCAATTCCATGCTTCGATATTTGGCTTTTGTATGTCTTTCCATGTCCTTCGCCACATCGACTGGCTTCTCCTCGGCGCAGCGGCGCTCATTGTGTCTGTCGGCCTCGTGACCATGTACTCCTTTCGCGGGGAGAACATTTTTTTTGCGCGGCAGATTGTCTGGGGGGCAGGAGCGATTACGATGGCGTGTGCTTTAAGCTTTATCGACTTTCATTTTTTGCGAAGGCCCGGAGTGCTCGTGGGCCTTTTTGGGGCGTTTTGCGTCCTCCTTCTCTTCTTGATTTTTTTCGGTACGAGCGTGCGTGGGGTGCAGAGCTGGCTTGATCTCGGGTCATTTCGCGTACAGCCGGCGGATCCGGCGAAGCTCGTCCTCATTCTCCTCCTCGCGAAATACTTTTCGCGCCGTCACATCGAGATCGCGCACGTGCGCCATATTTTGGTCTCGGGGTTCTATGCAGGTGTGCTTTTTTTGCTTGTGCTCTTGCAGCCGGATTTCGGATCGGCGATCATCATCGCATCGCTCTGGCTTGGCATGGTCGCGATATCCGGCATCTCGAAGCGCCACCTCGCTTTGGTCCTCGCGACTGGGCTACTTGGCGCGAGCACGTTGTGGCTCTTTGTCTTCGAAGATTACCAGCGTGCACGTCTCGTCAGCTTCCTCAATCCGATGGCCGATCTCCAAGGTGCCGGATACAACGCGTATCAGTCCGTCGTCGCGATTGGCTCCGGCGGGCTCTTTGGTAAGGGCATCGGCTTTGGGAGTCAATCGCGGCTGCGCTTTCTTCCCGAATACGAGACGGATTTCATCTTTGCAGCGTTTGCAGAGGAGTGGGGGTTTATCGGCGTCGTGATGCTCTGTGCGCTCTTCGCCATTATTATCTGGCGGCTTCTCCGGGCATCGATCCGTGGCGCGACTAATTTTGAGACGCTCTTTGCTGCTGGGCTCGCCGTGCTCATCATGAGTCACGCGACTGTCCATATCGGAATGAATCTAGGCCTCCTTCCGGTCACCGGCACGCCGCTGCCGTTTATGAGCTACGGTGGCTCGCACCTCTTTACCGAATTCATCGGCATCGGGATTTTAATGGGCATGCGGCGCTATGGCCGCGCCACACATCGAAGCGAGCTCGCACGGGAGGAGGTGGATGTAACGCCATAGGCCGTATGAAGCGCTCAAAAATACCAGATTGAGTAGGACGTTCGCGCCTTGTTGGAAACCCCCGGATACAAATTTCCAATTATCAATTTTCAATTTTCAGTCAATTTTGCAATGAATCAATTTTCAAACACGACGTCGTTCGTCATTGAGCCATTGAAACATTGAAAATTTACTGAAAATTGAAAATTGTAAATTGAAAATTATGCGTATGATACTACCGGTGGAGTTTTGTACTCGAGTTTCGCTGCTCAGTTTTCATATACCGCGTAAGTCCTTGTTATCATTCGCTCGAGCGAAAACATTCGTGCGCTCTCGCGCGCGCTCGTGCCGAGTCGTGCTCTAAGCTCGATGTCGCTCGCGAGGCGCTCGATTGCCTCGGCGAGCGCGGTGCTGTCGTTGGGCGCAACGAGCAAACCGGTTTCCTCATGTATGACGATCTCCGGTATGCCGCCGACCCGTGTTGCAATAATCGGCACGCCTGCGTGGAGCGCCTCGATGAGCACGTACGGCAGGCCTTCTTTGCGCGAGGGGAGTACAAAAAGGTCAAAGGCAGGCAGAAGCTCTGCTGCGTTTTCAATGTGTCCGGTGAGCACAACATGCTCGCCGAGGTCGCGCTCGGCGATGAGCGAGGCGAGCGAACCGCGGAGTTCACCGGAACCGATTAGAAAAGCTTTTAGCTGATAGCTTTTAGCTTTTAGGAGTGCGAGCGCCTCGATGAGCGTGTCGAGTCCTTTGTTTGGATGTAATTCCGCGATAGTTCCGATCCATAGATCAGGCACTGGCGTTTGAAATTTGACATTTGAAATTTTATTGGAAATTGGAAATTGCTTGCCCGCCGGAGCTTCAGTGAAGGCGGGGAAATTAGAAATTGCGGCACGTGTCAGGATTTCTTTCCGTGCCTCTGTGGTAGGCATGTATTCTGTTGTTTCGATGCCGTTCCATATAGTTACCACTTTGCGCCGCAGCCCCGGCCATTTCTCGACAATCCGTCGATCGTGCTCCGAGACCGTGATCGTTTGGTGTGCGAGAAGCATCGTAAACCACGTGAATATTTTGATGAGTTGGCGTTGCCAGAACGGACGTGGCTCGAGGTGGGGAAGGCCGTGGAGAGTAACGATGATTTTGGGGACTGGTAACTGGTAACTAGTAACTAGGACGACGAATCGGTACGCGCGCGCCGCGAGCACTCCGATGCCGGCGGCTTTGGAGGAGTTGAGATGGATGACATCGGGTTGCTCGCGGCGGTAGAGCGCAAGCAGAGCGAAGAACGCGCGAACGTCCTTCGTGATGCCGACGTCGCGCTCGAGGGCGAGAACGGGAACCACCCGTACTCCTGCTGCTTCGAGCTTGTCTTTGAGGGCCCCGTCGCCGCCGAGAGCAACGATTGCCTCCGAGCTGTTAGCTTTTAGCTTATAGCTTTTAGCAGCGACGGCGAGATCGTAGACGTAGCGTTGCGCCCCGCCCCAGTTTGATTTCGTTATTACGTAAAGAATTTTTTGGTTATTTGACATATCAAATTTATATGCTAGGCTTTTGTTAGAGTGATGTCCCCGCTCAAATAGGTGTCATTGTTGTATTGATGACACGATAGAAACCAGAAAGAACCTTGGAGGTGTGGCATGGACCGAGTTAAACGAGAAAGCACGGCCAGTATGATTTTGAGTACAGTGGGAGACATGGTCGTATGGCTGTTGCTTGTCGCCAGTTCAGTGAGCGGCATAGTCAAGGGACCACTAGAGTATTTCCGCTATGGGCACGTTGATACCGACGTCGTGTTGATGGCCTTGCCGGTTCAGGTTTTTTGTCTCGGGTATTGTATCCTCATGGACCTTCGCCGCCGCGGGTAAAAAATCTTCCTGAGCAAGAGGACAATCGCAACCGCGGTTGTCCTCGCTCTGTTTTACAGCGTATGATATAGGAAGTTGGCAGAAAGCAGACGGCTGATAGCCGAAAGCTGCGCTAGCATGACTATCCGCTCCAAAACTGAATCCCTGCTTCTCTTCATCGGCGATGTCGCGCTGTTTTTTGCTGCGCTGTGGGTGACACTCCTCGTGCGCTACGCCGCCGTACCGTCAGCGCACATCTGGACGCTCCACTTCGCACCATTCGCGCTCCTCTTTGTCGCGTGGGTCATCGTCTTCTACATTGCGGGCCTCTACGGCAAGCACACGCTTATGCTGAAGAGCAAGCTCCCGACGACGATCCTCAACGCCCAGCTCGTGAATATGGCCCTCGCCGTGGGCTTCTTTTATTTCATCCCGCTCTTCGTCATTACGCCGAAGGTACACCTTTTCATCTATCTCGGCATCTCATTCGTGATGATCCTCCTCTGGCGCATCTACGGCCACCGAGCGTTTGGTTTCCGCAAGCGGGAGAAGGCGATCCTCATCGGCTCCGGCGAGGAGATGCGTGAGCTCCGCGACGAGGTCAACCACAACCGTAGTTATTCGCTCTCGTTCGTTTCCTCGGTGGATCTCGACGAGATCGATGCTCTCGACTTTGAGGAGGAGATCATCCGACGGCTCTATAGCGAGGGGATCGGCGTCGTCGTTATCCACTTCCGCTCCGAGAAGGTGGAGCCGGTCCTTCCCCGTCTCTATAACTTGATTTTCTCCCACATTCGTTTCATAGACATGCACCGCGTGTACGAGGACATTTTTGACCGCGTGCCGCTCTCGCTCCTCCAGTATAGCTGGTTCCTCGAGAACATCTCCTTCGCGCCAAGCCGGCTCTACGACATCCTGAAGCGCGCGATGGACCTTACGCTCTCGGCCCTCGCGGGACTTGTGACGCTGCCGCTCTACCCACTGGTCTATTGCGCGATAAAGCTCGACGACGGCGGGCCGATTTTTGTCTTTCAGACGCGTGTGGGCCAGAATAATCATCCGGTGCGCCTCATTAAGTTTCGTACCATGAGTTTTGACGATGGCGGGCAGTGGGGAGACGCAAACTATAATGAAGTGACTCGAGTGGGAAATTTTTTGCGCAGGACGCGTCTTGATGAGCTTCCGCAGCTCTTTAACGTGTTACGTGGCGATATTTCACTGATAGGCCCACGTCCGGAATTTCCAGAGGCGGTAAAAGAGTACGAAGCGCAGATTCCATATTACGGCGTACGCCATCTTATAAAGCCGGGGCTTTCCGGCTGGGCACAGATACATCATCAAAAACACCCACATCACAGCGTTGACATTGTGGAGACCGAGAACAAGCTCGCCTACGACCTCTACTACATCAAAAACCGTTCATTCATGCTTGATGTGAAAATCGCGGTTAAGACACTGCGGATATTGGCGTCAAGGAGTGGGCTCTAAAAAGCAGTATGCAACAAGCAGTATGCAGTAAGCACAGCGCGTCTACAGGCGATGGTTAGGCTCCTCGCCACGCATCACGAGAGGCGGGCCACCTTGTATTGGATGCGCGTTAGTGTCAAGTTGTCGCACTGTTCTCTGCATGAGACGATTATAGTGGACTAATTTAGCGGCGACACTTTTTAGCAGGAGTATACGCATATGCGCCAGTACCTTGATTTACTGCAGGATATTCTGGAGAATGGTGTGCGGAAAGATGACCGTACCGGCGTTGGCACGCAGAGCGTGTTCGGGCGGCAACTCCGTTTTAATCTCACTGACGGCTTTCCGCTCGTAACGACAAAGAAAGTGTTCGTTCGAGGCGTCATAGTGGAACTTTTGTGGTTCTTGCGTGGCGATACGAACATTCAATTTTTAATCCAGAACGGTGTCAACATCTGGAACGACTGGGCGTTTCAAAAGTACCTCGAAGCGAATGATTTGGCAAATCGCTTCGAGCGGTCATCGGAGACATGGCGTGACGAAGTCAAGTTGTTTGCCGAGCGTATCAAGACGGACGATGAATTTGCGTGTCTCTACGGCGAGCTCGGGCCGATCTACGGTAAGCAGTGGGTACGCTGGGAGTCTCGGGATGGGGAGGAGATCAATCAAGTTGCGCAAGCAGTTGACCTGATCAAAACCGACCCGACATCGCGACGCATCATTGTGTGTGGGTGGAACGTCGGCGAGCTCCAGGAACTCATCCGGGCGCGCCATCACGCGCCGCCGTCGTGTCATACGCTTTTTCAATTTATGGTGATCGGCGATTCGCTGTCATGCCAGCTCTATCAGCGTAGCGCGGATATGTTTCTCGGCGTGCCGTTCAATATCGCCTCGTACGCGCTGCTCACGATGATGATGGCGCACGTGACCGGACTCAAGCCAGGTGAGTTTATCCATACGTTCGGCGACGCGCACATTTATCTTAACCACCTCGAGCAGGTGCGCGAGCAGCTCGCAAGAGAGCCGCGAGAGCTGCCGCAGATGAAACTCGCGAGCGGTGTGCGGGACATTTTTGGCTTTGTCTACGATGATTTTACGCTTGATGGCTACGATCCGTGGCCAGCGATTCGGGCGCCTATAGCAGTATAGTGGAGGTTCTATGGGGGAAGAGCAACAAAGACAGACGCTGAATATAATCGCCGCCGTGGCGCGAAACGGCGTCCTCGGCAAGCGCGGTGGGCTGCCGTGGTATCTGCCCGAGGATTTGAAGATGTTCCGCAAGCGCACGATGGGCTCGCCGGTTATTATGGGACGGCGTACGTTCGATTCGCTTATGGCGATGCGCGGCAAGCCGCTCGACGGACGCACGAACATTGTGGTGACGCGACAGCGTAAGTTCTCTGTGCCCGAAGGCGTCTTTGTCGTGCGCTCACTTGACGAGGCGTTCAAGATTGCCGCCGAGCAGCCGAGCGTGCATGACGATGTATTCGTCGCGGGCGGTGGGGAGATCTACGCGCTCGCGCTGCCTCTCGCCGAGCGCTTCTATCTCACCGAAGTTGACGCGGATCCAGATGGCGAGGTGTATTTTCCGCTCTGGCAGCGTTTCGTGCCGCAGTGTACGCACCCGGAGTGGAAGTGCATCGCCACCGAGAAGTGGCGCCGCGATGAGGCGAGTGACACGCGTTTCCGATTTCTGACGCTGCAGCGGAAGCTTCCTGTGACCGCTTCGTTTGAACAGGCGTGTGGTCCGTGTCGGGACCACCCAGAGGAGAACAATTGAGACTTCAATGGCCCGAGACCAATCTCGGGCCTTCGTTTTTTTTGCGCTTGCGGATCGAGCGTCATAATAACAATGCGGCCGCATTGTTATTATGACGCGCTCGAATGTCGTCGAATGCAGACCGACTGTTTGGTTCGCGTAGACAATAGACAGAAAAAAACCTCCCTAAGCCAAGTGGCTGAGGGGGGTTGATGTGCGGTAGTGTTACCGCTCGGGTGTGTCGCTTTGCGACACCAAACAAACTATATAGTTTGTTTTTGAGAACAGAGTGCGGTACTGTTAAAAACACAGTACCAACTTTTTCTTTTCTGTACCTAGTGTATTTTCCACAGGTACTATTCGTCAAGCGCGATTATGGTTGACAAACAAATTAAAAAACTTGTCAAGTTAGAAGCGGCACGCCAGATAGGCGTGATTAATCTTATCGCATCAGAGAATTATATCTCAGACGGTGTTCTCACAGCGCTTGCCTCGCCCTTTATCAATAAGTATGCCGAGGGGTACCCGGGCGCGCGATATTATCAGGGTAATAGTGTGGTAGACGAGGTTGAGTGGCTCTGCATAGAGAGGGCGCTCAAACTTTATAAACTGTCGCCCCAAAAATGGCACGTCAATGTGCAGTCGCTCTCCGGTGCACCTGCAAATTTTGCACTCTATTATGCGCTTGTGCCTCTTGGCGAGAAAATCATGGGTCTCGCGCTCGACAGCGGCGGGCATCTCTCCCACGGGCACAAAGTCTCGCTCACCGGAAAGCTTTGGAGCCAAGTGCCCTACGGCGTGAGCCGGATAGACGAGCGGCTCGACTACGATGAGATCCGCGCCATTGCGCTCCGCGAGCGGCCGAAGATGATTGTCACGGGCTACACCGCCTACTCGCGCATTATTGATTTTAAGAAATTCCGCGCCATCGCGGACGAGTGCGGCGCTCTGCTTCACGTCGACATGTCACACTTTGCCGGGCTTGTCGCCGGTGGGGTATACCCATCGCCGTTTCGCTACGCCGACACCGTGATGACGACGACGCATAAGACACTCCGCGGCCCGCGCTCGGCGATAATCTTCGTGCGCGAGGAGCATGCGAAAAAGCTCGACAAAACGATTTTTCCCGGCATGTACGGCGGCCCGCACATGAATCAAATCGCCGCGGTTGCCGTTTGCCTTTTTGAAGCCACGCAACCCAGCTTCAAGCGCTATGCTGCCCAAGTCGTCAAAAACTCCAAGGTTTTGGCGCGGAGTCTCCAGTCACTCGGTTGGCGTATCATCTCCGGCGGCACAGATACGCATCTTTTCCTCGTTGATACGTGGATGGAGGGGAAGGGCATTGGCGGCAAGGAGGCTGCGGAGAGGCTTGAGGCGGCGGAAATTATTGTTAATAAAAACGCGATTCCCTTCGACACCCGTCCGCCAACCGACCCATCCGGCATTCGCCTCGGGACCGCGGCCGAGACAACGCGTGGAAAGAAAAAGGAGGATATGATAGAAATTGCAGAGAGGATTGATAGTTGTTTGAAATCGTAGGGCAGCATAAATAGAGTTTCTCTGCATTTTTTTGTTTGGGGGCGAACACGTCAAGAAAGGGGGATGAGGTGAAGCACTTCGCGTTATTCGTAATCAAACCACCGCGTAACGGGAAGGAATATGTGCGGCTTATGTATGTCGAGAAACCTTCCGAGGCTCTTCTCATTTCGGGGGAACGATTGCTCGCGTATGTTGTTATTGATAGACAATTCAGCGCGGGAGAAAAAAAGATTTTAAAAAAAGTCGTGGAAGTAGGGCAGCCCGTTTCAGACCTCCTGACACGAGTGTATCATGA
This sequence comes from bacterium, assembly GCA_030697645.1. Taxonomy (NCBI): domain Bacteria; species bacterium. Next base: position 49,879 of record JAUYPI010000003.1, read on the forward strand.
GCCGCAATTCTGCGAAGTCTATGAACTGTTGTCCGAAATTGATGCTGCCACAGCTCCGCTGGCGAAGAGAAGTGATACAAATTTCCACTTACTCCTGCAGGTGTGGGAGTTAAGCGGATACACAAGGAGCACATGAAGAAAAGGTGCGGAATGTTTTCTGCTTTGAATACCTGAACAAATCATAGAGCCCTGCCGTTACGGCAGGGCTTTCTGCTATTCGCTATCACGGTGAGTTTTCAGCAGCGTCTTGTTTCAAGCGTCGCAACTCTCCTCAGAAACGTGGACGTTGCACTCCCCGTAGGTAAGGTCTGCGGGGAGTGTTTGGCTCGCTATGTATTGGCGGAGGCTGCATCTGCATGGATGCGCGGTGCGAGGAACAAGTCGCTGTATGCTCTGTCGGGTGCGACGAGTCGTCTCTTGTAATAATCTGGGCGGTGTACCGCTCTGATACGCACGCCGTACTCGACGACGCCTCTGCCGACTGCAGTTACAAAAACAACGTCGAGCGTGCCCGTATCAGAGAGGCGATCGAGACCCAGACGATTTTGCCCTATGGTCACGTCAATAATTCGATCGAAGTGCGTGTGGCTCATGCTCCTCCCGAAGAAGTACAGGTAGCGTACCTGCTCGACCACGCGCCACTGGCCCTCTGATTTGAAAAAGGTACACCGCTCTCGTGCGCAGTAGAGGAGGGTATAGAGTATGCGCACGGCGAAAAAGGCGGCCACGACGACGAGTACTTTTATGCCCCCGTAAAGTAGCGGAACAGGATACAGGAACCACGGCTTTTTGATAGTGCGCGGCAGGGCAGCAAACGCTTCCCGCGTTGGGACGTCGAGCGCAGCGTACGTAGCGTTGGCATGCTGCTCGAGTAGAAGCGCGAGGCAAACGGAGACGCCGATCCAGAATAGGCATGACAGATAACGCGACAGAAAACCGCGGTTGGTACTTTTTATTGCGAGGTACACCAGCGTGTCTTCGGTATGTTCGTTCACGTCATTTCTCCCATACGATGTGTTTTGGTTCCGAACGTACTTTGTCTGATAGTATTTCAGCACGTATCAGAGAGGAAAAGCAAGCAATTTTTTGTTATAGTTTTAGCATATGCTCGTGGAGGGTAAAAAAATTGCGGACGACATCAGGTGTGAGCTTGCGGAGCGGATTGTCGCGCTCGGGCGGCAATTGATTCTCGCGGTGATTCAGGTCGGCTCGGAGAGGGCGACTGAGAAATTTATCGAGCGCAAGAAAAAATTTGGCGAAGCCGTGGGCGTTGCGGTTGTCGTGTACCAGTTTCCGTCCGATGTGGCGGAGGATGCGCTCGCGGCTGAGGTGAGAGCGATCGGCGAGGATCCTGCCGTCGGCGGCCTTATCGTGCAGCTGCCGCTGCCGATTGAGATCAACGGGGGCGCGGTGCTCGAGTGTATTCCGCCGGAGAAGGACGTGGATGCACTCTCAAGCACTTCGCGCGTACTCGCGCCGGTTGCAGGCGCGGTTGCGGAAATTTTTACGCGCTACAGTATTGACCCACGCGGGAAGAAAGCAGTCGTCGTCGGAGAGGGGCGGCTCGTGGGGAAGCCGGTCGCCGATTGGCTGCGAAGAGCGGGTGCGCTCGTCGAGACGGTTTCGCTCGAGATGACGAGAGAGATGCGCTCCTCTACCCAGCGCGCAGATATTATTGTCTCTGGTGCCGGTGTGCCGCGGCTCATTACGCCGGAGTTCATCAAGGATGACGTCGTGCTCATCGACGCCGGCACTTCGGAGAGCGACGGCGTGCTTGTCGGCGACATTGATCCTGCCTGCGCGGAGAAAGCGGCGCTCTATACGAGCGTGCCGGGGGGAGTGGGGCCGGTGACGGTTGCGAAGCTGTTTGAGAACCTTGTTATATTGGCTGGAGGCTAATTAATTTTCAATTTTTAATTTTTAATTTTCAATCAATTTTGCAATTTCTCAATTTTCAAACACGACGTCGTCCGTCATTGGTCATTGGACCCTCCAGCTGGCGGATTGAAAATTTATTAAAAATTGAGCATTGAAAATTGAAAATTTGTGAATACGGCACTTTTTTTACTTCTGCACTCATTTGCAGATCGCTCTGCGGCACTCGACGCCTTCATTGTGTTCGTGGCCGACTACCTCGCCTTTATTTTCTTTTTCGCGCTGCTCGCCTACGAGGGTTGGCAGTGGATGAAAGGGAGACGAGCACGGGCGCGAGAGTTGCTCCGTGCTATCGGCATCGCGGGCTTAGCGTGGATTATTGCCGAAGCGGTGAAATTTTTTGTCGCAAGCCCGCGGCCGTTTTTGGTGATTGAAGGCATTGCGCCGCTCATTCGGCATGGCGGCTATGACTCGTTCCCGTCAGGGCACGTTACGTTTTTTTTCGCGCTTGGTGTCGCGCTTTTTCTTTCGGCACGTCGTCCATTTTTCGGGAAAACATCGGGTGTTGAGAGGGAGCCCCGCACTCTGCAACAGAGAGCGGGGCGACGGGAAACGCCGGATGTTGAGGAGAAAAATGGACTCGTAAATCGTCTGCTCGGCACTCTTTTCATGGTCGCCGCGCTCCTCATGGGCCTTGCCCGCGTCGCGGCAGGCATCCACTGGCCGATCGATGTGCTTGGGGGAATCATCCTCGGCTGCGGTATGGCGTTATTAGCGCAGGGCAGTGGGGACTTCAAAACAGAGCACCAGCAGACCTGAATCTGCTGGTGTGATTGTTAAGGCCCCGTCCATAAATAGTTTCCCTAATTCCGATTGGACAGAATATGCGCCACTTTTCTTTATAGGCGTATGGCTGTTGAGAACTGCGCCAAACCATACTATAGTTGACGTGATGCACAAGCCACGATTATGGGCTATCGTGATTCTCCTCACCGGGGTTGCGGCGGGGTATCTTATATTCGCGAGCGAGCGCGCGGGCGGGCGATTTGCCTTTAAGCTCGGGCTTGATCTTGCGGGCGGCACGCAGCTTGTCTACCGCGCTGACCTCTCGAGCCTCGAGGAGGGTGAGACGCGCGAGGCCATGCAGGCGCTGCGGGACGTCGTGGAGCGCCGCGTTAACCTTTTCGGCGTCTCGGAGCCCTTGGTCCAGCTCGAGCGATCAAGCGCCTTGGCCCTCGGGGAGCGCGAGGAGCGGCTCATTGTTGAGCTCCCGGGCGTTACCGACATTGACGAGGCGGTCGCTCTTATCGGCCAGACGCCGCTTCTCGAGTTCAAGCTCCTCTCGCGCGAAGCCTCGCCCGAGGTAGCAGGTGCCAGCGACGTCGCAGAGAACGGTTCCACCCTCCACCCTCCACCCTCCACCTTCGAGTCCACTGGCCTCACTGGCCGCTTTCTGAAGCGCGCGCAGCTTCAGTTCACCGGCGGGGGTCAGAGCGAGGCATTTGCCGAGCCGGTGGTCGCGCTTCAGTTCAACTCTGAGGGCGCGGAGCGCTTCGCCGCGATCACGCGCGAGCACGTTGGCGAAGTGCTCGCCATTTTTCTCGACGGTAAGCCGATCACGACGCCGGTGATCCGCGACGAGATCACCAGCGGCGAGGCTATTATTACCGGCTCATTTACACCCGAGGCCGCGCGTGAGCTCGTGCGCGATCTTAACCTCGGCGCACTGCCGGTGCCGATTGAACTCATCTCAACGCAGAACGTCGGCGCGACGCTTGGGCGCGAGGCGCTCGACGCTGGCGTCAAGGCCGGGCTCGCGGGTCTTGCCGCGGTTGCCGTTTTCCTTATATTTTGGTATCGCCTCGAGGGCGCGGTAGCATCCCTTGCGCTCGCGCTCTACGTAATCGCAATGCTCGCGCTCTTCAAGCTGGTACCCGTGACACTCACCGCGGCTGGTATCACGGGCTTCATCCTCTCGCTCGGTATGGCGGTTGATGCGAACATTCTCATCTTCGAGCGCATTAAGGATGAGCGGCTGGGCGGGGGGGCGCGTACTGATGCGATCGCCGCGGGTTTCAAGCGCGCGTGGGATCCGATCCGCGACGCCAACCTCTCGAGCCTCATCACCGCCGCGGTGCTCTTCTGGTTCGGCACCTCCCTCGTCCAGGGCTTTGCACTCACATTCGGGATCGGCGTCGTAGTCTCGATGTTCACTGCCGTGACGATTTCCCGCACGCTCCTTGTGGCGACCGAGACGGGGCAGCACCGTCTCGAAATCAGAAGCACGCATCATCCCGCTGGCAGACGAATTTGAGTATGAGAAAAATACTTATCACCCTCTTGTGCTTCACCTGCTTTCTTTCATATATATTCCTGACCGCAATAGTTGTAAAAACGTTTTTTCCGGATACCCGTCTGTACAGGGCTATTCAGCACATAGAGAGGACGTGGCATGCACCGGAAGCCCCGCCTCCGATTATAAATGTCCTAGAAGGAACGATACTTCCCGGGCAGACGGTGCGCCTTGGGGAGGTGAGCATCTCACTTTCAAATAGTGCATCAGACGGCATGGCCGGCACCACGACGCAATTTTTATGGACATTCAGAAACGAATCCACTCAAAAACCGTTTTTCCCGGATCGAGCGATGCATAATTTTCTCACACACGTCTATGCATGGCACGAAAATTTGGCTGGAGCTGTTGTCCACGCTCATCCCGAGCAGTCGGTTGGCGCCTCGACAGAGGGGCCGATTGAGGAAACCATTCACTTCACGCACACTGGAGCATGGACACATGTTATGCAATTTGCCTACCGAGGCACGGTATACAATCTGTATACGCCGGTCATCGTTCCCAAAGGGAGCATCGCGCAGCAATCAAGGGAGATCGAACCGCCCGATCGTGGCCGTGTGCGAGGCGAAGATTTGAATGACGTACTTCTTACAACAAGTCCTGAAACTATAAAAAAGAACGTTCCGACACTCCTCACCTTCACGTTCCCGAACATTGCTCAAGCTGATGATATACGACCGGGACTCTCTGGTAGGAATTTTATTGTGGCGCTTGCCGGCGAGAACCTTTTTTGGAATGAGCATGGCGATGGGAGCGTCGAATACGTATCGGGCCAGTCGCAATTCCATGTCGTCTCACAGGAGCCGACACGGAACGCGGCTTCATACCTAACCACGTTCCCAAGAGCCGGGAAGTGGCTAGTACGGTTTGAAGACCGAGGAGACCACGATTTTTTTGTTGCGGTGGATGAGTGAAGGCAACGAAGCTTGTTGAATGTCAAACGGTCGAGCACATTTATCCACAGGCCTCTCTTGCAGAAGCAGGCTCGTATTATTTATACTAGAGAAGTGAATAAAATTAATGGTCGATGCCACGGGCTCGGGTGCACGGGGCCCGTCTTTTAGAAGTTAGAAGTTGGAGATTGGAATTTTATGATGAACATAAAGAACGGAAAAAGAGGTTTTACGCTGATCGAGCTCCTTGTCGTGATCGCGATCATCGGCATTCTCTCCGGCGTGGTTCTCGCGAGCCTACAGAGTGCTCGTGAGCGTGCGCGGAACGCTACGCGTATCAGCGACGTACGCCAGGTGGTTCTTGCACTGGAACTCTATTTTGACGCGAATTCTGGATATCCCATCGCCGCTATGGGCGATGATGTGCCGGACATTTTAACGATGCAGGGGTACTTGTCGCAAGAACCAAAGGAACCCGTGGCCGGACGACAGGCATACAGGTATGTTGCCATTACTGGCAATGCGGGGTATTGTTTCGGTGTTGACTTAGAGGGTACGCCTTCTGTTCCGAAAAACAATGACCCTCAGTGTCTTTCAACTGGAATGGGCGTTGAACCAAATCGGATAACTATCGCTGCGATTGACTACGCCGTCAGCCCGTAACCCCTTGGCCAGTCTGTCCATCGCGCGCGCTTCTGTCCGAGTAGCGCGCAACTCACACACCTCCGCGCGAGCGGCGGTGTGTGTTTATATAAGACCTCTTGCATAACCCGCTCCTGCTGCGATTTTTGATTTTTTGCTGCGACTTCGTCAGACTTCGCAAAATGGTTCTCGCCGTACAACAAGTACGCCGTCGAACCATTTTGCTTGTCTTCCTCGTCTCGCTCAAAAATCAAAAATCTCGCCACGAAACGGGTTATGCAAGAGGTCTATACTATGCGGGGGACATCGGAGTCTCGGATCTCGTAATTCACAGACCGTTTTCAATGTGATGGATTTAATTTTGCGTATTTTGTGCTATTGTACAAATATGGACACATTCGCACCGCCGCAAGGGAGAAAACAGGGCAAGCGCCCGGGTGCTGCCCCGGAGAAGCCGCAGGTCATGAACCATCTCGTGACAGCACTGCTCGTGCTCCTTGCACTGATGACGCTCTACTCGTATGTGAGAGAGCAGAGCACGCGCGCTGAGGAAGTCCCGATCTCGACGCTCGCAGATGACGTGCGAGCAGGACGGGTCGCAGGCATCGTGGTCCACGGCGAGGATCTCACGATTAGCTATAAGGATGAGAGCACGCGCCGCGCCAAAAAAGAGCTCGGTACCGCGCTCTCGGAGACTTTTGGTAACTATGGTGTGACGACGGAGATGCTCGCGGCTGTCGAGATGCGCGTCGAGGAGCCGAGCGGGCTTTTCTTCTTGGTTTTGAATCTGCTGCCGTTCATGCTGCCGGTGTTTTTCATCGTGTTTTTCCTTTGGTTTCTCTCGCGGCAGGTGCGCGGCGCCGGCATGCAGGCGTTCTCCTTCGGGCAGTCGCGCGCGCGGCTCATTGACCCGCGCGATAAGAGCCAAAAGGCGGTGACGTTTAAGGACGTGGCTGGCGTGAAGGAAGCGAAAGAGGAACTGCAGGAAATCGTCGAGTTCTTGAAGCACCCGAAGAAGTTTCTCGACATCGGCGCGCGGATCCCGAAGGGCGTGCTCCTCATGGGCCCGGCCGGCACGGGAAAAACGTTGCTTGCGCGCGCAGTCGCGGGTGAGGCGGGCGTGCCGTTCTTCTCGGTCTCCGGTTCAGAATTCGTCGAGCTTTTTGTCGGCGTTGGCGCAGCGCGCACGCGCGACCTCTTCCGCATGGCGAAGAAAGCGGCGCCGGCGATTATATTTATAGATGAAATTGACGCGGTCGGCCGCGTGCGAGGCGGGGGGCTTGGCGGCGGCAACGACGAGCGCGAGCAGACGCTGAATCAAATTTTGGTTGAAATGGATGGTTTTGAACCGACGGAGAAGGTGATCGTGCTCGCAGCCTCAAACATGGCAGGGGTTCTCGACCCGGCGCTTCTGCGGCCAGGCAGGTTTGATCGTAGGATTACGCTCGACATGCCGGATCGGGAGGAGCGCGAGCAGATACTCCTGATCCACGCAAACCACAAGCCCCTCGGCGAGGATGTCAATATGCGCGTCATTGCCGAGCGCACGCCTGGGCTCTCAGGCGCTGATCTTCAGAATCTTATGAATGAAGCCGCGATCCTCGCCGCGCGCGAGAATCGTAAGAAGATCACCCAATACGATATCATCCGTTCGATCGAGAAGGTGATGCTTGGCCCAGAGCGCAAGAGCCACCTGCTCTCGAGGCACGAGAAAGAGATTACTGCCTACCACGAGGCCGGGCATGCGCTTGTGGCGTCGGTTTTGCCGCAGGCGGATCCGGTGCACAAGGTCTCGATTGTCTCCCGCGGGCATGCGGGCGGATACACGCTGAAGCTTCCGCTTGAGGAGCGACGGTTGAAGACCCGGCGCGAGTTTACCGACGAGCTTGCCGCGATGCTCGGCGGCTACGCCGCTGAGGTGCTTCTCTTCGACGATGTTTCAACCGGGCCATCGAATGATCTTGCGGTTGCCACCGCGCTCGCGCGCGAAATGGTCGTGCGCTACGGGATGTCAGAGGTAATCGGGCCGCTTGCGCTCGAGGAGCCGCTGGGGCGGATGTCCGCCATGCGGCTCCCGGGCGAGAAAGATTATTCGGAGGAGGTGGCGGCAAAAGTGGACGCCGAGGTGAATCGCCTCATGAACGAGGCGCGCTCTCGTGCGCACGAGACGCTCGTCGCGCACCGCGCGGCACTTGAGAGCATCGCGCATCAACTCATCGAGCAAGAATCCATCGAGCGCGATGAATTCGAAAAGCTCCTCATCGTAAACGGCATCGTGCCGAAGAAGAAGAGCGGAGAGTAGACCTCTTGCATAACCCGTTTCGTGGCGAGATTTTTGATTCAATATTTCGGATTTCAAAAACGATGGGTGTGGATAAGTCCCATTGTGCGCGTGAGGCCCCCGCATTACAATAAACTGACGCATTTTATTAGCCATTTTTTTTCTCTTCATGAGGGCATCTGACGATTTCGTGTCGCGTGAGTCGAGGGTATATCGTTTCAAAATTGGAACTGTGATCGCCTCGTCGCTCTCTGGCTTCATCGCTGGGACACTCGTCGCGAGCACAGTGTGGCTTCTCGTCATCATCGCGGGGAAGGTGTAGGAGGGAGCGCGAATTATGAAATCCGCGACTCCGATGTCGCCGTGCGAAAGCTCCAAGCAAAAATCAAGCTCCAAGCAAATCTCGATACACAAATTCCAATGCGGAAACACGGACTACGACGTGTTCGTGATTTGAGATCTGAATCATTGGAATTTGTCTTGAAAATCCCCAGCGGCTCGCGAAGCGAGCCGCTGGTTGCGTTTTTGCGCCCGCGGCGTTATTGTTGAGTCATGTCCCAAGACCATCTTATCAAGATGCAGTGCAGCGCCTGCAAGCGCGTCACCTACTGGACGCGCAAGAATCGCAAGCGCGTCGAGCGTAAGATTGAGCTCAAAAAATTTTGCAACTGGTGCCGTCAGCACACTGCGCATAAGGAGGGGAAAAAATAGCTGCGTCTTGCTGGCGGTGTGTGAGCCTGCAACATGCTGCCACTATCTTGCTGGGAGCTTAGTAAAGTGGCATAACAGGTGGCTCCAAACCACCAGTCGGGGGTTCGATTCCCTCAGCTCCCGCCCCGTTTTAGCTTTTTGCTGTTAGCGTATAGCTTTTAGCATGACGGCGAGGCTTCTAAAAACTAACAGCTATAAGCTAAAAGCTTGTATATTTTTGTTGTGCCAACGTAGCTCAGTCGGTAGAGCAACTCCATGGTAAGGAGTAGGTCGCCGGTTCGATTCCGGCCGTTGGCTCCAGTGTTATAAATTCCGGTTTCCTCCCCCGCTTTTCTAGAACTAAAAATCGTGCTAGATTCGCTCAGAGAGGAGGCACTAAACCTTTGTGCTTCGTTGTTTGATAATCTGCAGCTAACAAATAAGGAGGTAGGCTGCTATGATGGTACGACTCTACCGTCATGTCATCGGAGAGTGTCCCGCTTTTGAGGATTGTTTTTACATCGACTTCCTCTCGGCTCCTAATACGCAACAGACCGCGCTCATGAGATGGCTCCTCACCGAGCCACTCACCACAGTCTCCGAGGAGTCTTGCTTCGGTGATCTTGATGTCGTCGAGATCGGTCCGCGGCTCTCTGCCGAGACACCGTTCTCTTCAAACGCGGTTGCAATCTGTGTCTCAATGGGGCTTTCCGTGCGGCGAATCGAGCGGTCGGTTCGTTATTGTTACGGCGATGGCCTGGGCATATCGCGAACGCCAAATCGGGACGAGGTGCTGCAGCAACACCTTGATCGCATGAGAGAGACGGTCTATCCGTCGACACTCACGACGTTTGACTCATGTCTCAAACCGGAGCCGGTGAGCTTCGTTCAGCTGCTTGAAGGCGAGGATGCCTTGCGAGACGCGAACAAAAAGCTCGGCCTCGGCATGGATGACTGGGATATCGTCTACTACAGAAAGCTGTTCCAGCGCCTCGGACGCAATCCGACCGACGTTGAGCTGTTCCAGATCGGCAATGCAAACTCCGAACATAGCAGGCACTGGTTCTTCCGTGGTATCCAGGCGATCGACGGCAAGGAAATGCCGGAGAGCCTCATGGATGTCGTGCGGGAGCCGTGGCAGCGCAGTGCAGGAAATAGCATCACCGCGTTCAAGGACAACGCCGGCGTGATACGGGGTGTCGAAGTTTTAGCGTTTGCTCCTACCAAACAGGGGCAACCGTCCCCGTTTGGGACCGTCGAGGTGCTCCAGCATATCACAGCGACGGCGGAGACACACAACCATCCGACGCTCATCGCGCCATTCCCTGGTGCCGAGACCGGTACCGGCGGGCGGATCCGCGACAATCGGGCGGTGGGTCGAGGCGGTCTTGTTCACGCGGGGCTTGCGGGCTACTCTGTGGGTAATCTGCATATCCCCGGATTCGAGATCCCGGGGGAGGCGGCACGCGGCGAAGACAGTCGCTCTGCGGCGACCCCGCTTGAGATCCTCATTCGGGGTAGCGACGGCATCTCTGACTACGGTAATAAAATCGGTGAGCCACTCATCGGAGGGTTTACGCGATCGTTCGGCCAGATGTTCAATCGTGAACGTCGCGAATTCAGAAAACCGGTTCTCTACAGTGCCGGTTTCGGACGCATCAGAGATATGCACGTCGCCAAGCAGCAGCCGGAGAGGGGTATGCTTATCGTGCGCATCGGTGGCCCAGCATACCGGATCGGTGTTGGGGGCGGCAGTGCCTCAAGCATGATCCACGGACATCAAGATGAGGAGCTCGACTTCAAGTCGGTACAGCGCGGTAATGCCGAAATGGAAAACAGGGCCAATCGGGTCATCCAAGCGTGCGCCGAAATGGGCACGGTCAATCCGATTGAGAGCATCCACGACCAAGGAGCCGGTGGCCCCAGCAATGTCCTCACGGAGTTGATGGAACCGGCTGGCGGCACGGTCGACATCCGCAAGATCATCGTGGGCGACACAACCATGTCCGTTCTCGAGATTTGGGTTGCTGAATATCAAGAGGGGTACGGCTTACTCGTGCGACCGGAGAATATCGAGGTGTTCCAGTCGATCTGTACGCGCGAGCGCGTGAACTGCGAAGTGTTGGGCCTTATCACCGGCGACGGCACTGTTGTCGTCGAGGATTCCGCCGATGGCACGACGCCGGTTAATCTCTCCCTCAAAGAAATCCTGGGGGAGTTGCCCCGGAAGCGGTTTGAATCGAATCGCCCGCATGTGGCATTGCAGTCACTCGTGATCCCGGAAGGGCTCACGGTGGACGAAGCTCTGCGGCTGGTGTTTTTGCTTCCTCACGTCGGTTCCAAGGGCTTCTTGGTTCGGAAAGTGGATCGCTCGGTCACGGGCTTGGTGGCGAGGCAGCAGTGCTGTGGGCCGACCCAAGTGCCGGTCGCTGACGCGGCAGTTACCGCTGATGGCTATTTTGGTTTCACCGGAGCGGCATCCGCCCTCGGCGAGGCGCCGATCAAGATGCTCATTGATCCGAAGAAAGGCGCTCGCATGGCGGTCGCAGAAATGCTCACCAACCTCGCAAGTGTCCGCATCACCACACTCTCGGACGTGAAGTGCCGCGCCAACTGGATGTGGGCGGCAAAGCAACCGGGGGAAGGCGCGCTGCTCTATGAAGCCGCCGTCGCAATGCGAGACTTCATGGTTCGACTCGGTATCGCTAGCGACGGAGGCAAGGATAGTCTTTCTATGGAGACGGTAGTCGGGAAAAGTCTCGTGATTTCGCCTGGTGAGTTGGTCGTCATGGGCTACGCACCGGTACCAGACGTGAGAAAGGTGGTCACTCCCGATTTTAAGGGAAGTGGCTGTCTTGGCTACGTCAACCTCTCTGGCTCGTACTCGCGGCTCGGTGGTTCTGCGCTCGCCGAGGTGCTCGGGCAGGTGGGAGACGAGACTCCGGACGTCGACGCATCGTATCTCGCAGCTGCTTTCGCGGCTGTGCAGGAGCTGATCGAGAAAGGTCTGATTACCGCGTACCACGATGTGAGTGACGGCGGACTCATCACTGCCGTTACGGAAATGTGCATGGCGGGCAACCGCGGCGCGCGTCTTCAGTGCAAGGAGGGCATAGATCCCCTTTCAGTGCTTTTTTGCGAAGAGGCGGGTATGCTGTTTGAGTTCGAAGCGAAGTCAGAGGGAGCAATCACGCGCGTGACGCATACTCATGGCGTGCATTATGATCAAATTGGGACAGTCGGTTCCAGCCCTGGAGGCAGCCTGCACATCGAGAGAGGTCGAACCACATTGCTTGATCGCAGTGTGGTGGACCTCAGAAAGTGGTGGGAAGCGACGAGCACTGCGCTCGAGAAGCTCCAGGCCAATCGAGAAACGGTAGAAGCCGAGAGCAGAAGTCATGGAGAGGTGAGGACTGTCGAATATCACCTCTCCTTCATACCGAAAGCCCGGAGCGTGCGCACGACGCACCGCCCAAAGGTTGCGATTTTGCGTGAGGAAGGAACCAATGGCGATCGGGAGATGGCCGCGGCCTGTTTCACCGTCGGCTTCGAGCCGTGGGACATCACGATGAGCGATCTCTTCGACGGAAGGGTAACGACGCTCGACACTATGCGCGGCGTTATTTTCCCCGGCGGGTTTTCGTTCGCAGATGTTTTCGGAAGCGCGAAGGGCTGGGCTGGCCCAATCCGATTCAATCCAAGCGTGAGCGAAATCTTTGACCGGTTCTATGACCGGCCGGATACCTTCTCGCTCGGCGTCTGCAATGGCTGCCAGTTAATGGCGAACATTGGCTGGTTGCCATGGAAAGGCATTTCGGAGGACGCACAGCCTCGATTCGTTCACAATACATCAGGGCGTTTCGAGTCTCGGTGGGCGGCGGTGAAGGTGTTGCCGAGCCCGTCGATTTTGATGCGTGGCATGGAAGATTCGGTGCTCGGCATTCATGTCGCACACGGCGAAGGGCGGATGTTATTTCCGGATCCGCGCATCATGGGGGAAATCCGAGAGCGGCAACTTGTCCCGCTTGTCTATGTCGATGTAGAAGGCAAAGCCACCGAAGAGTATCCATACGATCCAAACGGATCGCCCTTAGGATGGACGGCTCTCTCGTCGCCGGACGGCAGGCATCTTGCGATGATGCCGCACCCAGAGCGCAGCTTCCTAACGTGGCAATGGCCGTGGATGCCGGAGAAGTGGCGTACCACGCTCAAGGCCTCGCCGTGGCTCGAGATGTTCCAGAACGCCTGCGACTGGTGCTCTAAGGGCTAGCTCTACTCGCGTGTCTATCCTTCGCACCCCCGGCTACGAGTACAGTCGGGGGTGCTCTCTGTAATCACAGGAAGGTGGAACGCGCGTAGGGCCTTTTCATTTGACGTATTTTTGGTAGAGTAGAGTGAGTCGAAGTAGATATTGTGAAGATGCCCCAGACGCAGAGTGGTGGGCAACATTGCCGAAGTAACTCAGTTGGTAGAGCAATGCTTTCAATAAACAACCACTTCTAATATTGACACTGGTCGTAAGTCCTATATACTGGATTTATGCCAATGTCTAAAAAACATAGAACGAGTTGTCTTGACTGCGGTAAAGAAACAGCTCGTGCAGGATATAAATACTGCAGCAATGCCTGCCAAATTGAATATCAACATAAAGCTTGTATCAAAAAATGGAAAGACGGAGAAGAGAGTGGGTTACAAGGTCTCGGTATCGTTTCAGGGTATATTAAAAGATATTTGCGGAGAAAGTTTGGAAATAGGTGTTGCTTATGCGGATGGGCAGAGATTAATCCTAAAACCAAGCAGGTTCCCCTAGTTGCTGACCACATTGACGGTAATTGGCGTAATAATATTGAAAGTAATCTTCGCCTACTTTGCCCCAATTGTGATTCGCTGACTCCTACATATGCAGGATTAAATAGGGGGAACGGCAGGAAAGGTCGAGCACTGAGCAAAAGAGCGAAAGAAGGTCGTTGTTGTTAGCGAATAAGCCGGAGTAACTCAGTTGGTAGAGTAGCTGCTTCGTAAGCAGCAAGTCGGGAGTTCGAGCCTCCCCTCCGGCTCCACAATTAGACCTGTCCGTTTTTGACCAACGAATCAATGGGCGGCACGAAGTGCCGCCCATTGATTGATAACATACCCTGGGGCTCTGCCCCAGGGTACTCGATTTGCTTCATAAATTCAAAGAACAAAGAATGTGCCGCCCCGTGGACCCGTGGTGCGGGGCGTTCTACCGCGTATCCTTGAGCGAGAGGGCAAGCGGCACGCCGAGGAGCATGAGGAGGCCGAGAGCGACAAATATGAAGCGGAGGTCAAGTGCGGCGAGAAAAATCGTGGCGAATGCGGGGCCGACAAGGTAGCCGAGAGGTACCGTGCCTCGATAGAGCGAGATCAGATGCACGTCAGTCTCATTGATATGCTTGAAGAAGTAGGACTCATTCATGATCTCAACTGCGGCAGCGCCGACGCGGGTGAGGCAGAGCAGAACGCCCCAGATCAGCACACCGCCTCCAGTGATAAACGAGAGCATCGCGGTTCCAAGCCCCATCACGCCGAACCCAACGGCAAGTATCTCTTTCTCACCAAGTAATCGGTCCGCGAGGCGGCCGAGAGGATACTGAAGCAAGATGAACGGCACGAGCATCACGGTAAAGAGAATGCCGATCGTGCTCCAGCTGAAGCCGATATATTTGTGAAGGTAGATCGGGGCGTAGACGACCATGATGGCGTAGAAAACGTAGAGGAGAAAATTTGCACACGCAATCCGAGCGATCGGACGACGGGAGAGCAGCGACCGCAGAGCGGGGAGCAGTGCACGTCGATCGTAGCGTGGATCAGAGAAGCGACGGTAGGAAAACCAGACGAGAACGATTATCGGGATCAAGAACGCTGCTGACGTTAGGTAGAGTTTCGAGTAATCGCCGTTCGTGAGGAGCACTGCCGTGCCGAGCGGCCCCACGAGCATGCCGATGTTCAGTACCGTGAAGTAGAGCCCGCGTTTTTTTCCAGTCGTTGTGTTGGTGGATATCGATTCAAGAAAAATATCGAGCGGAAGAGAAATAAGACGGATTGAAACGAGGTAGAGAGTGAATACGCCGACGACAAGCAAGGGAGTGCCGAGGAAGGGAAGCGCCGCGAGCGAGGCAGCAGATGCGAGGGCAATGGCAATGAAGCTCCGCGCGGCGCCAAAGCGGCGCACGATGATCGGGAAGATCCCCAAGAAAAGCAGTCCGATAAACGCGTCGAGCGTATAGACGATGCCAACTCTCTCCTCACCAATCCACCCCGCAAGAAACGTCGAACTCACATAGAGCGGCAGCGCGAACTGCGCTGCGAGGAGGAAGGAGATGAGATAGAATGCCATATAGTGGAAGTATAGTGCTCGAGATGGGTAAGTACGCTTTTATATTATAGCAAAGTTAACCGCTATCAGTCGTCGTGTTTGCCTGCCCCGCTCTCGTGTAGTATAGTAGAGCCATGGTTGTACGAATGCGCTCCACGCGCGCCCATACGGCAAACAGACGGAGTCACCACGCGCTCACCATTCCGCGCCTCTCGCGGTGCGGCAACTGTGGCGCGGCGCACCTCACCCACCGTGTCTGCGAGGGCTGTGGACAATACCGGGGGAGACAGGTCATTGATATTGTTGCTAGAATGGAGCGTAAGGAGCGACGGACGAAAGCGAAAGAGAAGGCGAGAGGAAAGTGATTTTTAGCTGTTAGCTTATAGCTTTTAGAGGCATCGAACGCGGGTGCGCACAGCGTGCGCCGTCGTCCCTCTAAAAGCTAACAGCTATAAGCTAAAAGCTCCGTCCTTTGGCATGGCCAATCGGCACCTTTCAAGATCTATAGTGCTCCAGTCCCTCTTTGAGTGGGACTTCCGCACACTGCGCGAGAGCGACATTGACGCAATCATCGCGCGCAACGCCGCGGAGTTCGCCCCGGGCATGGGCGATGTGCCCTTTATAGGGCGGCTCGCGCACAGCATCATCGCTCGATGCGCTGACCTCGACGCGATCGTCGAGCAGGCTGCGCCGGAATGGCCGCTCGACAAGATTTCTTATATTGATCGAAACGTGCTCCGGATCGGACTTTTCGAGTTGCTGTTTTCAGATCGTGGTGAGGTGCCGGCAAAAGTTGCGATTAACGAGGCAATTGAGCTTGCAAAAACTTTCGGCGGAGAGAACAGCGGCAAGTTTGTTAATGGAGTGCTCGGTGCAGTCTATAAGGAGCTCGGCGAGCCGGGCAAGGACGAGACGTCGAAACGGCGTCATGTGGGCCAGGACGTGCCCTATGACGAGATGCCGCTCGAGCGGCTGGGGGGCGCGGTGGTGTATGCGCGAGATGAGAGAGGCGGGCTTCACCTTGCGTTTGTCCACGATGTGTTTGGCCACTGGACTCTCTCCAAAGGCAAGCTCGAGTATGGCGAGAACGAGACAGCGGGTACGGCACGCGAGATTAAGGAGGAAATCGGCCTTGACATCGAGCTCAAGGGAAAGCTCGGCGAGAATGAGTATGTGGCGAACGATCCAGAGGTCGGCAAGAAACGTAAACGGGTGAGCTACTACCTCGCGGAAGCGCCGTTTATCGATCTCAAGCTCGAGTCCTCAGGCGGCCTCGACGACGCCCGCTGGTTCAGGGCCTCGGATATCGGCGAGCTCAATTTTTACGAAGATATTGTGCCCATCATCACGAAGGCGGTCAACATATTATCAAAAGATAAATCCAAGGCCCGCGCGGCGTCTTAATTTTCAATTTTTAATAATCAATTTTCAATAAATTTTCAATGTTTCAATGTTCAACGACGAACGACGTCGTGTTTGAAAATTGATTCATTGCAAAATTGATTGAAAATTGAAAATTGATAATTGTAAATTCTCGCATAGTGTCCGGGCTTTGAACTCCAAAGCACATGCTCGACCTCTCACGCTTCACGCCCTTTGAAGAATCGGTCGGCGTTTCGTTCAGTAATAAAGGCCTGCTCGCTCAGGCGTTTACGCACCGCTCGTACATCAACGAGCACCGCATGAGCGGCCTCGAGCACAACGAGCGGCTCGAGTTTCTCGGCGACGCGGTGCTTGAGCTCGTCGTTACCGAGTATCTCTTTGCGAAGTACCCGCACAAACCCGAAGGCGAGCTCACGTCTTTCCGCTCCGCGCTCGTTAACACCTCGACGATTTCGACTGTCGCAACCGGCCTCGGCATGAACGAGTACCTGCTGCTCTCGCGCGGCGAGAGCAAGGACACTGGTCGCGCGCGCCAGTACATCCTTGCGAATACCTTCGAGTCCGTGATTGGTGCCCTATACCTCGATCAGGGCTACGAGGCTGCAAGACGATTTATCGCCGCGAACCTCTTCCACCTCATTGACGACATCGTCGAGGAGGGCCTCTATCGCGACGCAAAGAGCCGCTTTCAGGAGCAAGCGCAAGAGAAGGCGAGCATTACGCCGAACTACGAGACCGTGAGCGAAGAGGGGCCGGACCACGACAAGAAATTCACGGTGGGCGTTTTTCTCGGGGGCGAGGAGATCGCGCGCGGCGACGGGAAATCAAAACAGGAAGCGGAGCAAGTCGCGGCGCGACGAGGGCTTGAGAAGAAGGGATGGTAAAAACGAATTTCCAAGTTCCAAATCTACAATTTCCAAGCGATTCCCAAATCTCAAAGCTCCAATTCCCAAACACGTCAGTCGCCGTGTTTGAGATTTAATTCTTTGGAATTTGAGATCTGTTTGGAAATTGGAAATTGCTCCTTCATGCATCTCCAATCTCTCGAACTCTCCGGCTTCAAGTCGTTCGCGCGCAAAACGACGCTCTCCTTTGCCGCTCCGATTACCGCGATTGTGGGGCCGAACGGCTCTGGCAAGTCAAATTCAAAAGACGCGCTACAGTGGGTCCTCGGCGAGCAGTCCATAAAATCGCTCCGCGGTAAGCGCGGCGAGGATCTTATCTGGAATGGCTCGACTGGCGTTCCGCGCTCAAGCCGCGCGTCCGTTGCACTCACGTTCGACAACAGCTCCCGCGTCCTCGCGCTTGATCTCGACACGGTCGTGATCGAGCGCGTGGTGCACCGCGATGGCGTCAACGAGTATGCACTGAATGGGAGCCGTGTGCGCCTCCGAGACGTCGCGGGCCTCCTCGCACAGGCGAACATTGGCAGCACGGGCCACCACATCATCTCGCAGGGCGAGGCGGACCGCATCCTTGCGTGCTCCGCAAGCGAGCGCCGCGCCATGATCGAGGACGCGCTCGGCCTCCGCGTCTATCACTATAAACTCGCGGAGAGCGTGAAGAAGCTCGCTGAGACTAAGGAGAACATCCGCTCTGTCGAGGCGCTGCGCCGCGAGATCGCGCCGCACCTCCGATTTCTCAAAAAACAGGCGGCGCGGCTCGAGCGCGCCCGCTCGCTTGCGCGCGACCTCGTGGTACTCTACCGCGCATACTTTGTCTCGGAAGAGGCAGGTCTCCGCGCTCGCGGCGAGGAGCTCCAAGCGGCGCGGACGGACCTCGTGGTGCGTCGAGAGACGCTGCACAAAGAGCGCGAGGCACTCTTGCTAGCGGAAAACGAGAGCCCAGCAGTAGAGAGCGTGAGTTCCGGGACGGGCGAGATCGAAGCGGCGCTTCGAGACCTTCGTGCGGAGCGCGAGAAGCAGAGCCGTGAGCTTGGACGCATCGAGGGGGTTCTTGAGATGCTCCGCGGCAAGCACGCAAAAGAGACGGCGTCACGGAGCGACGGGGAATCCCTGGGCGCGGTACCGCTCGCCGATCTCGAAGAGCTTGCGGCGCTCGTCGGCGAGTGCCTCGAGAAGCTCAAGGGCGAGGAGGATCTCGCGCTCATCCGCGATGCGCTCGAGCGGCTGCGAGAGCGCATTGCCGCATTTGTTGCGGAGCGGCGGGCAGGGAGACGGGTGCATGAAGCGAGCACAGAGCTCTCTGCAGGTGGGCAAGAGGGTCTCGGGCTCGAGCGAGAGCGGATAACGAATGTCCTTCATTCTCTCGCCGAGCGCGAACAGGCACTCGGGCGAGACCTCCGAGAGCGCGAAGCCGCTCGGCGGCTTGCTCGCGAGCGGGAGTACGAGCGTGAACGAGTGCTCGGAGAGCTCGAGACGCGCGCGCATACCTTTGCCTCGGACGAGCGTGCGCTCGCGGAGCGCGAAGCCGAGCTTCGGCGCGAAGAGCTCGAGTTCAAGCGCGAACAGGGCGAGGCGGCGATGCTGCTCGGGCGCGAGGTCGTGCAGTACGATGTGCCAGCGGAGAGGGAGCAGAGGGCCGAGACCGCCCAATCGAATGCTGCGACGCGCGCGGAGCACGAGCGAGCGCGACGCGACATCGAGCGGCTACGGATCCGGCTCGAGGAGGCGGGGAGCGCCGAGAGTATAGAGGCGCAGAAGGAGTACGAGGCGACGGCGGAAAGAGACGCTTTTTTCGAGCGCGAGCTCGGGGACCTCGCGCACTCACGAGAGTCTCTCGAGACGCTGATGGATGAGCTTCGAGGCGAGCTCGAGAGCCGCTTTCGGGACGGGCTCGCGAGGATCAATGAACAGTTCCAGGAGTTTTTCTCGCTCCTCTTTGATGGCGGACGGGCAGCGGTTGTGTTGAGCATTCCGCGCGCGCGGCAGCGTCTACCATCTGCCGTGGAAGATGCTTTGTCCGCCGACTCGGAAGAGAGCGACTCGAATCTGGATAATGAGAGTCCTGACGTGGGCCTTGACGTCGAGATCTCACTCCCGCGCAAGCGCCTCCGCGGCCTCGAGCAGCTCTCCGGCGGCGAGCGCGCACTCACCTCGATCGCGCTCATTTTTGCGATCTCGCAGGTGCACCCGCCGCCCTTTTTGATTCTCGATGAGACCGATGCGGCGCTCGACGAGGCGAACTCGCGCCGCTACGGCGACATGATTGAGCGCTTGGCCGAGCGCTCGCAGCTGATCCTCATCACCCACAACCGCGAGACCATGAGTCGCGCCAGTGTGCTATACGGCGTCACCATGGGCGTGGACGGCGTCTCGCAACTCCTTTCAATCAAGTTCGACGCCGACGTCGCAGTGACGAAATAAAAAAAACGGGCGGCCGGTGTCTATACCAGCCGCCCATTAGATTGTCCGTCTGAACGGCAACCGTTTTGATTACCGTCGCCAGCCTATTCGGTCACGCAGCGCGCTCGAGAAGTCTCTCGGGCTACCAAAAATTTTGCTCAGTTCACGCTCGGCGAAATACTGATATCCTCCCTTGAGCTTGCGTACTGTTTTTATCTCTGTCGTCTCAAGGCCGACAATATCGTGTTGGTTAGTTTCGTCGGCGTGGTCGCGACGTTCATCGTCTATTTCTTTCTGTAGCTCATCTCGATACGATCGCGGATGCGGCTTGCCGATCCACTTGACCTTTTTTGCGAGCTTCTTGTGCCATTCTTTACCCCCGTGAGGGCACTTGACAGTTATATCACAGCGAAATGCGCTTCGTGCGGCATTGGTCTGCACCGCACAGACAGTACACTCAAAGATCTCATCGACTCTATACGAGACATCTTCCCCATTGCCAGGGTACGGTGGGTACGGTCTGGTGGAAATCGTATAAATTTGTGTTTCCATCGAAAACCCTCCAGTTGGTGGAATGGATGTATACGGCACTAAACCAGTGCTAGGCTAGCACACTCAAAGCAGCGCGTCAATGTGAGCATCGGTAACCACTCACACCTGTCACACGACTGCGAGACAAAGCCGTCATTGCGAGGAGTGGAGCGACGAAGCAATCCAGAATTACGGCGCAACAACTGGATTGCTTTGCTCCTTTCAGTCGCTCGCAAAGACGGGTGTGAGCACTTACTCGTAGATAAAAAGCAAACGCCCCACATTCTGAAATGTGGGGCGACCTCCTTTCTGTCTGCTATAATTTTACTTCCACTAAAAGTACTCGCTTAACCATAGGGGAGAGTGCCCCCGGTGGAAACGAAGGCGTCTTTCGGCAACGGAAGACCTTACGCCGTAAACAAACGACCGACTAACCGATTCCGTCTTGCTGCGGCTCGTTGTTTACTAGCCCTTCTTTGAGCCTCTTTTTGGAGACCGTAGAAGACGCCTCCTGACTTCAGGTCGTCTCCGCTCCAGCCGATCATATTGAAATACCCGAATAAAACTCCGGGAGACGCTTTCCACACAGAGAGGATCTCTGAACTGACGCTCCTCTCCTCTCCCACTTGGCGCCGCAATACTTCCTCTTTGGTAATCATCCCCTCAACGATATGTACATGAGGCTGGAGCGACGCCGGGATCGCATCAATAAAAGCTGCCACATTCCGCGGCACTCGATGCGGGTACTCCTTGATGCCATGGAGCTTTGCTCGGATGATGTGGTGGACGTGCCGTTCGCGGAGTTGCCGCTCGTGGATCTCCCGGTCCCTGACCGTTCGGTACTCTGTGCGGCTTCCGTACGGCTTCGATCCATCGAACGATGTTTCGTTCCGGGTCCGCTCGCTCACCACCTCTTTCGTCACCTCGTGCTTGAAGTAGTGATACCGGCACACATCGAGATCGGTCCAGTCAACGAGACCGATGAACTCGTTTGCGACCAGAACACGAAGCCACTCGGCAAGAGACCGCAGGATATGCGACACGCCGGAGCGAAACTCATTCTTCAGCTCTTCGAGGAGCTGAGGAACCGGCAGTCCGGCGCGGGTATGATGCAGGTCAATCAAGAGCGCTGTCTGTCCTCCCGGAATCTGGGTTTTCAATAACTCCCATGTTTCCTGGGATCGCTGGCGTCCTTGTCGAGAGCTGCTTCCGTTTACGATGATGGCATAGCGCACCGCGGCCTGAATCAGTGCCTCGAACTCTTGCTGGTATTTCTGAAGCAGTTGGAGGTCTTGCTTATAGGCGCGGTAGATTGCCTCTTTGGCGATGTTATCTTCGAGAACGAGCAGCACTGATTCGCGTCGCATAGCCGCTCTGAGTTCGGAGAATACGCCCGTGTCGAGGTTCCTCTCCGGGGGCGCATAACCGAGATCCAAATAGCCACCCATCAGCTCGAGGTCCGAAGATCCTATTTGAGCCACTGTTTGCATGTGGCATCTCCTCTCTAAGAGCCATTGGTCAACTCGGGAGCGTACGCCTGAGCTGTGAAAGGACATCCCTTTCTACTTGCTATCCTATTAGAGGATGTGTCCATATGTCAACCCGTTCCGAAGTGCAAAAAAAGAAAAAGCGCGTGGTACAGATGATCGTGTAAAACGATCCCCACGCGCTTTGTTGCTAACGTCCTTACTGGCCTGTTGGAACATTCAGGCTGAGGCCGAGCTCTTTAGCTGTTTTTACGGTGAGTAGATCAATCAACTCCTGCGCACCAGATCCAGCCACATGGCTGCTGTTGTTCCCCATCACGACGCTCGGAACCCAATTCCCTTTGAAGTTCTGAATTGCTGTTGCATAGAATTGGCTGACGCGTTCATAGGTGGCCAGTTTCTTTTCAAGCGCCCCGTCCGCTTCCATGACTAGGTGCCGTCGAGCCGCTTCGCCTTGGCCACGGAGTGTCTCGGCGAGTTTGAACTGTTCAGCCGCTTGGGCATCTAATCGTGCAACTTCAAGTTGCTGCTGCGCACCCAGCTTTGCCACCTCAAACTTTTGTTGCGCCTCCGTTACTTGTCTGGCTTTGATGACTTCCTGCTCCCATTTGGCACGCGCCGCGTCCGCTTCCCCTTTTTTGGCCACGGTAATGGTTTCCTGTTCAGCTTCCTTCGCTTTGGCTACCGCAAGCTGTACTTGCATGGTGGCCTGCTGCTGCAGTTGGATTTGTTTCTCAATCTCGGGATCGTACTCGATCTCATTGATTGAGAGGTTGAACGTCTTCACACCAAACTCCTCCAGCGGGGAGGTCTCTTGCCGCAGGACCTGGCCATCCTTGCCCAGGACGAGTTTCACCACGTTGACCACTCGGGATTGGCCGGTCATGGGATCGGGCTGGCGCTCCTGTACGGTTTCTGTCCGATAGACGCCGCGCTGCACCTGATCCTCCATGAGCCGGAGAAGTTCATTACGCTTTTCAGCGTATGACTCCTTGGAACTCATGAGGGGGCCAGTCATATAGACCGCCTTCTCAATTACCGTGCGCACGAGCTGCTGCTGGATCGCGTCGTGACTGCCATACCGTACATGGAGCGCCCTGAGACTTTTGTCGTCTACCGGCATTTCCCATGCGATAGAACCTGAGATGGTGGCGTGGGCCCCGTCGTTGAAACGGACCTGTAGCGATTCCTTAGCCTTCTTGCCCTGATCGGATTTTGCCGAGAACCAGAATTGGTCCCGTTTCCTGTATTTTGTCACCTTACCGAACCACTGCCCCTTAACACCAGGGTTCGTGTGCCAAGTGAGGGTGCCGCTCCATGGCGATTGGATCACCATGAGATCTTCTGCGTCCAGGTGTTCAAACAACTGAAAACTCATGATCGTGCCGATGATCACGAAAACCGCCATGACTCCGACAACCAAAACCTTACGCGGGCTGATTGGAGACTGATTCATCGTTTTCTCCTTTGCGGTAGCGTTCTTCGAGGCTCAGAGGAATGATTCCTCCGGGAGTTCTTAATCCATCACCTGCTTGGCTTCCACCTTGCTCGTGCTTGAGTCGTTCTTCGAGCTCGGCTTCAAGCCGCTGCTGCCGTGCCTTTTCAAGCTCACGCTCGATCCGACGTTCGGCGCGGAAAATAGGGAATACCGGGGTTCCTCGCCAGAACGGGATCGCCCATTGGGTCAGAATCATGAGGAACAATACACCCAATATCAACACCTGGAGCAGAAATAAGGCGTTCACAGAAATCACCTCCCTTCCAGTCGGGGATTATGTTGTCAGAGGTCTCTACAGCCCATATAGCATATCATATACATGCTATCAATGTCCTGGTGTGCGCATTGCATAAGGCCACATACATCCTGCACTCTTTCAAACCAGTAAAAGAGAGTGAGGATCTTCAACAAATTTAAGGGAACGAAGGGATTCATCTCCACCTGGGAGCGCGTGATACGCTTCCGGGATATGATTACTGAAACAGCC